>CAMLRE010000207.1 GCA_946482355.1 uncultured Bdellovibrio sp. | reverse complement strand
GTGAATTTAAAAAAGATTTAAGTTTTGTCTCAAAATGGTCCTGATTTTCTAGACCTAAGTTTTTGTTTTCTCCATATTCCTTCAACATTCGGGCTTTATTCTAGTCTTACAACAACCAAAGGAGTTTCAAGATGAAATCATTCATCACACAAACACTATTAATTTCGAGCTTAATGTTATCTATCGCTTATGCGCGCGATCAGCATAAAGGCCCGCCGATGGACGAAGAAACTAAAGCCGCATTTGAAGCCTGCGCAGAAGAAGTTGGAATGCCTGACCGTGAATCCGGTGAGCGTCCAACGAAAGAACAACATGAAGCGATGAAAACCTGTTTAGAAGGCAAAGGTATAAAGCCTCCTAAAGGCGGTAGACCCGGTGGTCCTCCTCCAGAGTTTCGCAATGAATCTGACAGCGAATAAATAAAAAGGGAGCTTAACAAGCTCCCTTTTTATTTATGAAAACTGAGATAGCCAATAATTAAACTGTTCTAAAGACATGGCCCCTGATTGCCGGGCGATTTCTTGCCCGTTTTTAAAAACAACTAAAGTGGGAATACCACGCACGCCAAGCTGAGAAGGAAATTTTGAATTTTCTTCTGAATTCAATTTTGTAAACACAAATCGGCCTGCGTGCTTTTCTGAAGCGGCAGCAAAAGTTGGCGCAAAAGAACGACACGGCCCGCACCAAGGAGCCCAGATATCCACCACAACTGGTAATGAACTTTTTTGAATTAATTTAAGTAATGTTTTATCCGAACCTTCAACCACAGCGCCGTGAATTTTAAGCGGTGTCTTACACGCTCCACACACAGCCGTCTTTTGCATATTCAAATGAATACGATTTGTTTGTCCGCAATTTTCACACACAGCATATGTCTGTGGCATAACGCCTCCCGATAACTAAATATCGGGCCGATTTTTCAATTGTAAAGCTATTTAGAATAAACTCTGAATCGTCGTTGTAAACTGGTTTAAACCCTCAAAAAAAGAATGAACCATATCAGGATGAGCTTCTAAATACTTGTTACCCATATAAGTGGCCACATAACTGCCTAAGATGATTTTACCAAAAGAGTTTGCGCCTGATTCCTGGTAATATAAAGGAAATGCATCTTTTGTTAAAGCGGCTTTATCGGCTTCCATGATTTGGTCATGAAATAATTTGTAGCGCTCGTTTTCTAAAGCTTTAGTAGCTGATACAGACTTAATCGCTTCCCACTCTTCAGTGTTTTCAACTACGCGTGAGAATAATTCGATTAACTCGTTCGGTCTTTCTGATTTTACATTCAGTGAGCGAAGTAATTCATACTGCTCAGTTGGAGATTTAGCTTCGATAATCATTTCAATATCTTCTAAATAAGTGCTGCGTAAGTGTTTTGTGTAGCCCACTTGAAACGCTTCAGAGATTACTTTACGGGCTGGCACCACAAATGGGCCCATTACGATTTTCTCTGGAATTTTATATAAAACAGATTTTAAACCGTTCACGATAGGTCCACTGAACGTCATTAAACGTAACATTAAGAAAAATTCGTCGACCGCCGCTTTTTTTAGTAACGCGTGCTGGGTTCTGATATTTGACTGCACGTAACGCTTTACTTCTTCGATCGAGAATTTTTTAAATTGCATATTGTACGATAAAGCGTGGTTCGTAGCCAACGCTTCAAGCTCTGCTAACACTGTTTGCGCACGCTCTGCCACCACTTGCAACTTTGAATTCGACATTTGGTTTAAAGCTTCTTTTAAAGTGATATAGCGGTAATAGTTTTGGCCGATATGTTTATCTAAAACATTTTTTTCAGCCTGTTTACCTTTGATCAGCTTTTGAATTTCTTCTTTTTTAGCTGGCGACGATTCACGAGCTTCATACTGGCGTAAATAAGTGATTTCGTTTTTTAACTTTTCAGCTAAACGAATATCAACTTCGTAACGTTTAAACAAAGGACCAATTTTTTCTAATACTTTCGCTGTTAAACCTAGACGAACTTGATCTTTGATTTTACCGGCGTAGTTTTCAGCTTCAACCATCGAACGGTTTGTTTCTGAACCTGTTAATTCACTGTACTTACGAATACGTTTTTCTAGGTTACGGATTTTTTGATCGAACTTTTTAAATTCAGCCGTGTATTCGCTGCGTTCGATCTCAGACATTTTAGCAAAGATACCTGCTGCCGGATCCTGCGGGAATAAATCCACACACATCGCTTGTGCTTGCGCTTGTTGAGTGAAGCCCATTAAGGCCACGAAACTGTAAACAACTGATAATAATGCTAATTTACCCATAGGATCATTCACTAGAGCAATCCATCGACCACTCTAAACCCCGTAAATTGCTTATAACGCCAAAATATTGTTTAGCTCATGAGAAGACGACGTCGAATGTCACTTCCCGTTAGGCAGTCATGCGACTTATAATGAGACTATGGAAGAGGTTGAAAAGTTTTTTAAGTGTCCGTACTGTTTGGAAAAAATTTCGATGTTACTTGATGTTTCTGAAGAAGGGTCACAAACCTATATTGAAGACTGCGAAGTCTGTTGTAACCCGATTCAACTGACCTACGAAGCTGTTAATGGCAAAATCAAAAATTTCACCATTGATAAAGCTTACGGATAACTACGAATTATGCCAGTTTTGGTTTCCTAAATAATCACCTTTACCAAGCTCTACACCGTGCGAACGTAAAATCGCGTAAGCTGTAGTTACATGAAAGTAATAATTAGGTAACGCGTGCTGAATTAAATAATCTTTACCTTGAAGGTATTTACCCGGATACCAAGGAAATTCAGCCTTCTTCGCTTCAAATCCCTGAAAATTTTCAGGCTTGATTGTTTCTAAGTACGAAATCGTTTTTTGAATACGCTCTTGCAGCTCTTGAAAATTTTGTTCGTTATCTTCAAATGTAGGAGCTGCCACACCTGTTAAGCGAGCTGCACAACCTTTAGCGTTGTCAGTGGCAATTTGCACTTGGCGGTAGAATGGAAACATATCTAAAGCTAAACGTGATTGTAAAATCACTGAAGGTTTAATTTTCTTAGCTTCGGCGTGTTTTTCTGCTTTTTGTAAAATATGACCTAAAGCTTTAAGCGAAAGAACAAATTGTGGAATTGTTAATTCAAAAACTGAAATTGTCATAAGTCACTTCCTCTACTTTTTTTGATCCTTTGATTCAGTTAAAATCATTGTATCTTGCTTAGCATGAATCTCTTTTTGATCTTTGATTTTCATACCTTTAATTTTCTTTTGCGTGTCTGCTTTGTTTAATTGTTCAGTTAAATCAACTGTGATCGAACCAAAACAACGAACCTGGCAAGCTAAACGGCGACCATCTAAAAAATACGATGTACCGATTAAATTTAATTCAGCTTTTGAAGGTTCTGGTACACAGTGGGTGCCTTCGACGATTTTTACACGGCATTCAGAGCATGAAGCTACGCCACCGCAGATTGATTTAATCTTAACGCCGTTTTCAGTCGCTAACTGTAATAAACTTTTCGAAGGATCTACTGGAATTTCAACGCCCGAAGGTAAAAACTTGATACGCATTATTCCACCACGATCTTAATAAACTTTTTCTTACCGGCGCGAAGTACGAATGATTCACCCGCTTTAAGATCCAGTTTAAGTTTAGAGTCTGACACTTTTTCTTGATCGATACTGACTCCGCCACCGGCAACTAAACGAGTCGCTTCGCCGTTAGACGCTGTCATTCCAGTTAAAGTCATTAACTGAACTAAACCAATACTTTGTGTTTTAATTTTAAAATCGTCGATTTGATCTGGAAGACCTTTATCAACGAAGATTCTGTTAAATTCATCTTCAGCCGCTTGTGCTGCGGCTTGTGAGTGAAAACGCGCCACTAAAAATTTAGCTAAGTTCACTTTCACTTCGCGCGGATGTTTTTTCTTAGATTCAACATCGGCTTTTAACTGCGCCACTTCATTCGGGCGTAAATCAGTTAAAAGTTCGTAATATCTAAACATTAACTCATCAGAAACACGCATCGTTTTACCGAACATATCTTTCGGAGATTCGTTCACACCGATGTAGTTATCTAAAGACTTAGACATTTTATTAACACCGTCTAAACCTTCTAAGATAGGCATCGTTAAAATACATTGTGGTTCTTGATTGTAAGAACCCTGTAAAGTACGCCCCATTAATAAGTTAAATTTTTGATCTGTACCACCAAGCTCTAAATCTGTCTTCATTGCAACAGAGTCATAACCTTGGCAAAGTGGGTACATAAATTCGTGTAATGAAATCGGAGTTCCCGCTTTATAACGTTTCGTGAAATCATCACGTTCGATCATTTGGGCTACCGTACATTGAGCCGCTAGCTTAATAAAATCAATTGAAGTTAATTTTAATAACCAAGCCGAGTTGTAAACGATTTCAGTTTTATCGGGATCTAAAATTTTAAAAATTTGCGTTGCGTATGACTTCGCATTTTCTTCAATCTCTTCTCTAGATAAAATAGGGCGAGTTGTGTTTTTACCTGTTGGATCTCCGATTAAGGCTGTGAAATCCCCGATTAAAAATTGAATATGATGGCCAAGATCCTGAAGAATCTTAAGCTTATTAATCACAACCGTGTGGCCTAAGTGAATATCTGGGCGGTTTGGATCTGCGCCCAGCTTAATACGAAGCGGTTTATTTGTTTCTTTGCTTCTTTTTAATTTTTTTAAAAAGTCAGCTTCAGAAATAAAATCAACTGTACCAAACTTGATAATTTCTAACTGTTCCTGCGGAGCTAAGAAAGACATTAACTATCTCGCAATCTCAACCGCGCGTGATTCACGAACCACAGTCACTTTTACGCCACCAGCATGTGGCATTTCGCGTTCGATTTTTTTGATAATATCACGAGCTA
>CAMLRE010000206.1 GCA_946482355.1 uncultured Bdellovibrio sp. | reverse complement strand
ATCAAGATAAAGACCAAGATAAAGATCAAGACAAACATGATCAAGATCAAAACGGTAGCGGTCAATCACCAACACCTGCTCCAACAACTCCGTAATGAAGTTGTAAAATTCAAGAGTGAAAAAAGGGTGGGTAGCAGTCAAATGCTGCCCACTTTTTTAAGCAGAGGGGGATGTTATGAATGTTTCAAAAAAAATGTTACTTGTGTTTCTGCCTTTAGCCTTAGTTGCTTGTAAATCAAATAAAGAAGAAGCTGTAGAAGAGCCGGTGATTCCTTCGGAAGTAGCTCTGGCTGATGTGTCGTCGGGAAGTTGTCTGGATCTAGAAAAATTATCCCGCGTTTTGCAAAGCCCGCAGTTTTCAGTACCGGCTGCGATTATGACAACAAGTCTAAAGCCGCTAGATGTTATGCCACAAGCTAAGATCAATTATTTTTCTTACGCTACCTTTAATTACAAAGTTTCTGCGGTGAATGAAATGGGTTTATTCACACAGATTCGCCAGAAAGATTGCAAAACAGTGCAAATGCTTTCGGCTTCGGAAGAAGTGATGACTTTTGAAATTATCGATTCTTCTGAAAAAGAAATTACTATTAAACTCAAAGATAAATTTCGCGATACGATGATTGCTGCTCAGAAAAAAGCTTTATTTGATCGCCAACAGCCGTATCAGATAACTTATAAGTATCTTTCTCCGCATAGCTTATCAATCACCGAAAAATACAGCACGGTCGATCCCATTTGTATTTCAAAAACAGCCTTGTCTTTTGAAATCAAAAAAGATCTTCACTGGGCCAGTCGGGTGAATGAGCTTCCGCAAAATTACGAAATCGACTCACATTATTTAAGCCAAGTTAAAGAATCGGTTACACCAGATGCTTTAGCGCAAGTTTCTTCTTTAGAAACCCCTGAAAGTATTCCGGTAGAATCTATTCGCGCAGTTATGCGTTCGCCACTTAAAGAAGAGCTTAAGTTGTGCGTGCAATAAGAGCTGTTTTTTTTACTCTGTGCGCTTTGTTTATGGTGGCTTGTGCTAAAGACAAAAAATATGCCGAAGCCTCGTCGCCTTATTGTCAAAGCAACATGGTAAAAAACCAGTTCATCGTTCATTGGAAGAAAAAAAGTCCGTCATTGATAGTTTCAGAAAATCTAGATCACTTTATCAACATTAACCGCGACGATATTGATTTCGTCGAACCTAACTATACCATCTTCGCAAAACTTGTAAAAACGGAAGAAGAAGATCCGGTTATTCCGTCGTTTGGAACTCCTGAATCTGCTCAGACAGTTTACGAGATGATTCATGTGCGCTCGGCGTGGTACCGGGGATTTTTCGGCCAAGGGTTAACAGTAGCGGTTGTTGATACGGGAATAGATCAAAAACATCCAAGCTTGCGCCGCCGTATGGTGCCTGGATGGAATTTTATTTCAAATGCTGAAAGTGTAGAAGATGAAACCGGACACGGAACCGCCATGGCTGGCATTATCACCGGACCTTACTTAAATAGTTCAAGTTTAAGTTTAGCTCCCGATGTAAAAATTCTTCCGGTTGATTTTATGACTGCAGACGGCGGCACTGAATTTCATGCGCAAGAAGCTTTGGCTTTTGCGATTGCCCATAATGCGAAAATTATTAATAACTCATGGACGGTGAATTGTTCAGAATTATTACGAAATTCATTTGTCGGTTGGGCCAATCAAAATGTTGTCTTTGTTAACTCTTCAGGAAATGAACCCATCGATGTCATCAGTCACGGCGTTTTACCGGCCGCACTTAGTTTAGGAAACCACATCCATGTGGGGTCTCTCGATGATCGTGGGCATCGTTCTAGTTTTAGTGGCTTTGGTCAGACAGTGCATATCTATGCGCCAGGTGAACATGTTCCAAGTTTTGCCCAGACAGATACGGGCAGCCGCAGCGTTCGTATATCAGGAACAAGCGCTTCAACCGCTATTGTTTCTGCGGCCGCGGCACTTTTGTGGAGCGCGTTTCCAAAGGCCACCGCACACGAAATTGTAAGTTTGCTGATTGAAGGTGCTCAGCAAGAGCCAACAGTTGAACCTACTTTAAATATTCAGGAGTCATTGCGCTTAGGGCGCGAACGCTTTCGCGAATAAAAACAATAAAAACACCCCCCTGTTTTTGGGGTTCTTATAGAACTACTTGTTTAAGTTGGATTATTTTTTCGCCAATAACAATTTATTTATTTACATAGGATAAAGGGTACCCGATGCTAGGGCTACCCATGATCGTAAACGTCGTTGTAGCCGGTATAGTATTATTTTTTATTAATAGCTGTAGGACACCCATCCACTTCGTCGGCTATCAATTCCGGTCGTTAAAACGCGAAAAACAAATAGTTTTAAGTCAGCATATGGCTGAACTTTCAGATGATAAATACAAATATTTTATCAGCAATAACTGCAGTTATTACTTTCATAAAAGAAGTGCTCATTACTTTGCTGTTTGCAAAAAAGACGAAGATATCTTTTTTGTAGGAACCGATGTGCGTTTTGATGAACTTTCGCCAGAAAGCAATGAAGATATTTTGCAAAAGATGGATAATGAAGCTTCAGAACGAATTGCAAAAATTAAAGCCACTTTGCAAAACCTTAAGCCGCAGACTGTTTCAAATCCATCTTTTGTCGTCTACAAAAGTCACGATCTTGAAGATGCGAACTAGTTAACTATTCATCTACACTTTCATTTAACAGAGCTTCTGCGATTCGGCTTAAAACTTTACCTTTTTGTGAAGCTTCGATCGCACGAGCTGCATAGCTGTCTGGTAAGCGGTTATCTAAATCCCATGACTCTGAAAGGGCTAAATCTTCTGAGGTCATAGCACGCCCTGTGGCTCCGTACGACCAGATAAAATCCGGACGGGCATGTGAATGCCATTCTCCACCGATAATATTGTAACTTTCATCTAATTCTAAATCATAAACAAAGTTGTAAGATTTAGTTCGGTCATTTCGGCCTTCATTCACAGCCGGAGTTACAAGTGACGGAATAAAAGCATCCATGACAACACCCACAATATATTTAGTACGTGGGCTTCTGTAATTTTTAAATTTGTCAGCGGTCATATTTTCGACCGGTTCTAAAGCGGCTTTTAAACTATGCGTGGTTTCAAAAGTGCGTGGATTAAAATAGCTGTAATCATAACCTTTTACCGCGAAGTTCCACACTTCGGAGCCGGTTGTTGAATCCATCACAAAACTTTTTTGGTACATACCGATACGGTTGGTAACACCTAAGTGCCAGCTCATCGGGTTTGAATCTAAACATGAAGCATCCATGGGGCGTTGATATTGATCTTTAATAACGACATCTTGGCGGCAACGGTTGCCGGCTTGAATTGAATCAGTACTTGATTCAGCCCATAGGTAAGACATTAAGGCTTTAATATCTTGTTTGTAGAATTCAATCGTGTAATGCCCAGTGACATCGGTGACCACCACAGATTGGCGGGGGGCTTTAACTCCCATGTGAGCGGCAGCTGACCAACCATGACAAATGCCTGTCCAAGTCGGCACATACCCGTACTGCTGTAATGATTTTTGTCCGCGGGCCCACATGGCTTTTGTTAATGTCCAATTACTATCACCAACTAATAAATCATATTTTTCGGCTGGCGACAGGCGGTTAATATTTCCAGCCATCACTAAAAGTTCAGACGGGCGAAGTAAATAATCGTTATAGTTAGTCAGATAATCTTTTGATTTCGGAAAATCAGGATCTGCATAGCGTTGTCCTAAAAGACCTTGATGAATTGGCCAATAAGATCCTGCCCAGATTTCATACTGCGAGTGGCCTTGCGTTAAACGCGTGTTTTGCAAACTGAAAATGTTTGCAACATAAGACTGGTTGTCGAGAAAGATTTTAAAATCGTCATCTCTTGCGGGCTCAGAAAATGGCGTAACCGATATCGTCGACATCGCCATTAAAGAAGAAACAGTTAGGTTTAAAATTGGTTTTATCATAGTTCACACTCCACACGAATTTCTAACAACACTTTAACAACTGTTGATAAATGCACTATCTATTCCACGCTTTTGCTTGGCCTAAATTGCCCGAGGCGTGGGGAATGTGGCAATGTGGAACTAAAGCTGGGCGATTTGGGATAAGTCAGTTTCTTGGCTAGTGTTTAACAGATCAACACACAAACCCGGCTTAAAGTGGGTTCTAGCAGATTTGGCGAGCACGCATTTAGCTATGTAAAACCTCATGCGCCAAAGCTTCTTTAACTCTATTATTCTGCTTTTTTCTTTCTTGTTTTCGGCTTTGGCTTTTTCTCAAACTGAGACAGTTTTTTCTTCAGGCGAAGTGATGCGTTTACGTGTTGAAGGGGCGTGGTCTGAACTTTTAAAACAACGCTTCTATGCACCCGATGTGGCTAAACAGGCTCGTATTCCGGTTAAAGTTGTAATCGAAAACAGTGATAAATCAGAAACTCTAATTTATGCTGAAGTGGGTTTGCGTGGAAACACAAGCTTATCACCGCTTGAATGTAATTTTCCAAAATACAGTTTTTATTTTTTCGCCGAAAACGTTTCTGGAACTTTATTAGCTGGCCGCGAACAATTAGCTGTCGGAAGCCATTGCAGTTACCGCGGTGGAAATTCGCAACTCTATGGCCGGGCTTATGATGGTAAATCACCCCTTCGCGAGGCTTTAGTTTATCGCTTTTTAGAAATTTTAGAAATTCCGTCATTTAAAACAAGACCCGTCATGGTTCAGTACGTTGATTCATCAAAAGAACAAAGTGCTGCGACGGTGGGTTGGAATCAGGCTTTTTTAATGGAAAGCTTAAAGCAGTTTTCTGCGCGTATGGATTATGAATTAATCGACGAAGAAAACGCAAATCAAGTTGATTTAGGAGAAGCGGGTT
>CAMLRE010000205.1 GCA_946482355.1 uncultured Bdellovibrio sp. | reverse complement strand
CACAATTATTTCAAGGTTCAGCTCCGCCGATGGTTGTTGTAGCCCTTGGTACAAACGATGTTTTTGGTGGTTGTCTTGTTAAAGACAAAGAAGAACAAATGGCCTCGGCCAAAGAATTACTTTCACAAATTCGTCCTAATTCAAAATGCGTGTGGGTGGGCCCCACAGAACAACCTTCCACAGGGCCGATCGGGCAAAGATGTGGCCAGGCAAAGATTAAAACTTATATTGATAATTTACGCGATACTGTCGGTCATCGTTGTACGTTTATTGATAGCCGAAAAATCACTTATCAGGGTAAACCCATTTTACCCAATCGTTCAGATAAACTGCATTACGGCGGAAGCTTAGCCAATCACTGGGCCGATAGTGTTGCCGAACAAATCGCAGGACCTCAGGTGAAAAAGAATAATTCTTCACCTTCAAAACCGGCGTCTTTTTCAAACTAAGTTAGACCTTCAATAGTTTTTATTTATAGGCAGTTGCCAACCTGGCAAACTGCCGTCACGATTAAAGCTATAGGAGATTTCAACTATGAAAGCAAAACTACCATTGATCGCGCGTATTTTATTAGGCTTAGTGATGTTCTTATCGGGCCTTGCAGGATTATTAAACCTTGTTCCACCGCCACCAGATCTACCAGCGGACCTTGTTACTTTTATGTCGGGTTTAATGGTTACTAAATATTTCTTTCCACTTTTAAAATTAACAGAGACTGTTTGTGGCTTAATGTTATTAACAGGATTTTTTGTTCCACTAGCCTTAGTGGTTTTGGCACCTGTTGTGCTTAACATTTTCTTAGTGCACGCTTTTTTACAACCAAGTGGTTTGCCGTTAGCGATTATTATCGGCTTATTAATGGTTTACTTATCGTTTTTTGCTGAACCTTACGCTTCGAAAATTAAACCTTTATTTTCTAAAAAATAGTCTTTAGATCTTATCTGCATTGTTTCGCATTTGTTCTAAAATGTTTTTAAAACCAGGGCGAGTCAGAGATTCCTTACGGTAAAGCATATAAAACTGTACCTCCGGAATCAGGCTCGTCGGGATCTGAATCACATCCACATTTTTTAAATCACGCACATAGTAGCTTGGAACAATCGACCAACCTTCGCCAGAACTTACCAGTTGCGATAGCATATTCCATTCTGGAAATACTTTTTTGTAATAAGGCTTTTTCTTAATCTGATATTTATCCAATAAAGCTTTATAGTTTTCTGACTGCGGCCTGTGTGAAACATACGGAAGCTCGACTAGTTTTTCCAGCACATCTTGCGAAAGTTTGCTGGCCTTAAGTTTCCAACGTCCCGGAATCGCGATACTGTAATCGTAGGTAAAAAATTTCTTTGCGTGCAAATCGCCAACTTGCGATAAATCATACGAAATACCGATATCAAATTTACGTTCGCGCAATCCTTGCGGCACATTTTCAGTTTTAATCGGAATAAACTCAACGGTACCAGGGCAGTTTACTCTGGCGCCCATAAGATTAAGAATTTCGCCAAGGCCAGCAATTTTATACCAGATATTTTTTGCATCCTGCTCTTGCTCATTCAAAAGATTTAAATCATCAGCTAAATAATCAAAGCGGCTTTTAAAGAGTTGTCTGACTTTTTCTCCAAAAGGGGTGAGCACTTTTCTACGCCCCTCAAACACGAATATAGCCTGGGGAAAATACTGTTCAAAGCTTTTTAAATGGCTGGTTAAAGCTGGCTGTGAAATTTTTAGTAGAGCAGACGCTCTCTGCATGTTCTGAGCTTCAGTAAAAGCCAGAAAGGACGCAATCAGTGCATAAGGAGGTGTATTCATTTCATCAGTATAATGATATTAAATATAAAATTCTATCTCTTTAATTATAAATTGGAATTCTGTAAAAAGGCTTCAAGGCAGGGGAATGTATGAGTCATATCGGTCACAGAATGAAGCAATTTAGAGTTAATGCGGGTTTATCAATAGCTGAAGTCGCAGCGGCGGCGGCAGTGCCTGTGTCAACATACCGTGAATGGGAAAACGGCAGACAGATTCAAGGCGAACCTTATGCAAAAATTTCTCAAGCGCTGAATGTTACTTTGTATGAGCTTTTGACAGGCGAAAATCCTAAGTCATTGGATGTACTTCACAAAGTAAATGAAATTGAGCGCCTCTGTCAGGATTTGCGAAAACACCTGCAATCACTGATTGATGGGTAATTCGCGGGTTTTTTAACCAAAAAAATTAAACTGGGGCATTATGTGAACCACACACCCCAACCAATTTAAGAGGAGAATCTTATGAAACACATGTTACTATCGGCTCTAGTTATTTTATCAACGGCTTTAGCTCACGCTAGAAAAATTCAATCTGAAGAATTACAGATCGCCCCTTCAGATATCGACCAAGTTATTCGCTTAGTCGATAAAAACGACGCTGGTTCTTCTCACAAAAAATTATCTATCGTTGTTACCGATCACGGCATGAGTACTGATGTGTCTCCGCGCTATTCAATTTATTTAGGTTATGCCAGCTTAGCCGAAATGGGAAATATTGCCGTAGATTTTAAAATCAGCGATCAAGCTATTCAGTTTTTGGCTGCCTCAAGAAAAGCTGCCGGCATTTATGAAGTTGTAACGACGGAATACCGTGATGATGGCATGTATAAAGTCACGACAACAATCGATGCGACAAAAATGTTTTCTGATGAGAAAAAAGAAAGAGAAGCTTGCGGTGGTGATTTCTGCGATCTGAAATTAAAAACTTCAGTATCGACGAGCGAAAAAATTGAAAAAGTAATGTTTGATTAATTTCGTAAATAAAAAAGCCGGGTGATGAACCCGGCTTTTTAGTTTTTATGCTATTAAATTTCACTCTTATTTAAGAGCTTGGGCAATTCCTGACCATAGATTCATTTCACTTACTTGCGAGTAATCATACACATCAAAGTTCACATTCATTGCGCGAAGAGTTTGTAACTCTTTTAAGAATTGTGTGCTTGTTGGTCTAACTGTTCCGTACCCACCGCTAAATTCAGATAGCTCAGTATGTACGATCGCAGGTTGAGACAATGTGTTCATTTGCGATAAGAATGATGTCGCAGCTGATTTAATCCAATCAGGGTTAAACACTGTTCCACCGTATTCAGAAGCCCACTGCGCCCACATGAATTCACCTTGAATATATGTCGGACGTTGGTTGATCGGTAAGGCATTAAAACCTAAGAAGTTAAACGCAATCGCTTTCGTTAAAGTCGCTGCCGACATCAATGTTCCATTAGATTGTGCCGTCCAAGTTTGTACGACGTGCGCTTCTTTACCTTTAGCTTTAGCTAAACCAAAGAAATTACCTAAATGCGAAATCACTTCATTAGCCTGTACTGTTTCCCATTGCGCTGAGCCCAGTGTTCCTGATGGATACAGCGATTTAAATTTAGCATTGGCCGCGGGATTATAATCGGCTCCGTTGTTCCAGTTAAAATCTAATTGGGGTTCGAACGCTTCAATACCATCAATGTTCGGATGCTTCGCTAAGAAGTCATTAATGAAACCTGTGTACCAAGCTTTAAATTCTGGATGAAAAATCGAAAGCAAATACAGATCGCTGTAAGGGCGATAATTACCGCCACTTTTATTTTTCATACGCCAATCAGGTTTAGCCGACCAAACTTTATAAAAGTTATTCATCGGAAGATCGGCAATAACTTTAATTCCACGCGCGTGCGCTTCATTAATTAAAGCTGTCGTGAAATTTCCAGTACCTAAACCACCTTCTACGTTTGTCATAGAATAAGTCGTTTTATAAAACGCCCCGTAATACGGCGAATAGGCAAATAAAAAGATCGTATTAAAACCAGCGTTTTTAACGTTCTGAGCAGCCGTAGCAGCGATTTGCTGAATAGATTTTCCTGCTAATTGAGGGTCGTCGTAAACGTAACCCGGATCAAAACGAAGTCCTCTTACTGGAGTTGTTTGTGCGAAAGCTACGTTAAGAGATAGAAATGTCAGAAGGGCAATCAATAGCCTCATGTTTAAGACCTCCGTTGTCTTTAGTGTTTTTGTTTCTCTCTAGATTGCTGAAAATCTAGGAATCTTGTTGCGATTTCAGTGTTGAGTATTGCGATTTGGCAATTCCATAAAATTGCGAATCTTGTTTAGAAAAATTAGACGATAGGCCTAATGCAGGAATTCAAAACAAACAAAAAGAAGAACGAAAATTTTTGCGAATGGATGAAGTGTTGCTGACACAGTTTTTTCAAAAATTACAGGACCTTCGTCATTCTTAGTAATGTGAAATTTTACGCTTATTGAACAAAAAACTGTATACTGGGTGAAGGAGATTTTTACGTTATGAAAATATCAGTACTTAATTTGCCTCTGATTTTATTTTTACTTTGCAGTGCCGGCTGCAGTACTCAGCAAAAAAATCTGACAAGAGAGCCGCAGAATTCAATCTACGAAGACGTCGAAGTTTTAGGTGATGATACCGATTCTGAAAATGATTCAGAGTTTGAAGAAGACGAAGGCGGCGACAAAGACACAAGTCGATTCAACAGAATTTGCAAAGAACCTGCACGGCAAGAAATCAGCATAAATGACCGTGTTGTCACCGTGGCTGATGGTAATTATATCTCGGGCAATGTAAAAGCTGCTTATAAGAATGGATCATTTGTTGTTTTTTCTGACTACGGACCGAAAACAGTTTCTAGAAAACAACTTGAACTTACAAGAAGCTCTAATGAACTTTCTAAAGCTTTGCAGTGCCAAGGTATGCTGTCGAAAAAAGTTTATGGCTTATTTGTAGTAAAGAATAAGTTCTATACTGGTCATGTCAGAGAAGTTTTTAAAAATGGTATTGTTCGCTTTGTAAGTGATAGATTTGAAGAGCAGTTTACAACGATTGATCAATCCTATTTAGAAGTGCGCTCGAA
>CAMLRE010000204.1 GCA_946482355.1 uncultured Bdellovibrio sp. | reverse complement strand
GTTTTTTGATGACAGAAATCCCTCTTTAAGTGAATTATCGCGCCAGATTCGGATGTGTTTCAACATTTCAACTGGCGAATGTCAGTGAGGGGGATTTGGTGAAAAAAACCGACAACGTAGAAGCTTTAAATATGTCGCCAGAACTGACTATCATCAGAGATTCATTATTATTGCAAAAGAGCGAAATCTTAAACCGTGATAACGAGTTTAAGTTAGCGCAATTAGATGTGTCAAAACTTTCTGATGAAGGCGATCAAACAGCTCAAGAACAACAAAATAATATTTCAATTCAACTTCATGAACGTGAGAGAAAATCTCTTGTTCTAATTGAAAAAACTCTTTCAAAATTTGCTAATGGCACCTACGGTGAATGCGAATCTTGCGGAGAACAAATTGCGATCAAACGTTTACAAGCTAGACCTTTGACTCCTTTCTGCATCAACTGCATGGAAGAGCACGAAGAGCATTCGCAAAATTCAGGACTATTCCAATAAGCGGTCGTTTAATTCCAGCCTAAAGTATCTATGAAAACTCAAGGTTTTCTCACGGAATGAGACCCGCTGACATGGATGTCAGTCTTGTTTTTAACAAATTTTTAAAATCCAGACTTAAAATCATTCAAGCTGATTCATTTTGCTCCGATGAGTTTCTTAAGAAACAGGAGCCGACATGACTTTTGATAATCAACCAGTTGAAGTACCACAAACTCTACCGATGTTACCAGTAAGAGATATCGTTGTATTCCCTTACATGATCATCCCACTTTTCGTAGGACGTGAATCATCGATCAGATCAGTAGAAGATGCTTTAGCTAAAAATCGCCTTATCTTTTTAGCATCACAAAAAGATATCGCTGAAGAAAATCCTACACCAGACACAATTTACAAAGTTGGTACTGTAGCGAAAATTATGCGCATGAGAAAACTTTCTGATGGCCGCGTAAAAATCCTTATCCAAGGTGAAGCGAAAGCGCAAATCACTTCATTTACTAAAACAACTGGTAGTTATGAAGTGGCTATCGAAAAAATCGAAGATAAAAATTCTGCAACTACTCCTGCTGAAATCGAAGCTTTAGTTCGCACAGCGAAAGAGTCGATCGAAAAAATCATCGCTCTTGGTAAAGCTTTATCTCCAGATATCTTATTAGTATTAGATGATGTTACTGATCCAGGTCGCATCGCTGACTTAATCGCATCTAACTTAGGTGTGAAAGTACAAGAAGCTCAAAAAGTTTTAGAAACAACTGACGCTAAAGAACGCCTCTCCCTAGTGTGCCAAATTTTAGCTTCTGAGTTAGAAGTATTACAAGCTCAGGCTAAATTACGTGGTAACTCTCGCGAAGACCAACACAAAAATCAACGCGAAAATTTCTTACGCGATCAAATGAAAGCGATCAAATCTGAGTTAGGTGAAAACGCAGCTCAGGATTCTAAATCTGAAGAGATGGAAGAATTACGTAACAAATTAATGAATGCGGGCATGCCTGAAACTGTTCAAGCTGAAGCCTTAAAACAATTAAACCGTTTAGAGCGTATGCACCCAGATGCTTCTGAAGCAACTATGGTTCGTACTTACCTAGACTGGATGGTTGATCTTCCGTGGAATAAACAAACTGAAGACATCCATGATCTAGCTCATGCAAAAGCAGTTCTAGATGATGATCACTATGAATTACAAAAAGCTAAAGACCGTGTAATGGAATTTTTAGCTGTAAGAAAATTAAAAACGACAATGAAGGGTCCTATCTTATGTTTTTCTGGTCCTCCGGGCGTAGGTAAAACATCTTTAGGTCGCTCAATTGCAAAAGCAATGGGTCGTGAATACTTCCGTATCGCACTTGGCGGCGTAAAAGACGAAGCTGAGATCCGCGGTCACAGAAGAACATACGTTGGAGCTATGCCAGGTAAAATCGTGCAAGCTTTACGTCAATGTAAAACTAAAAATCCGGTTATCGTGTTAGATGAGATCGACAAAATGGCTTCTGATTTCAGAGGTGACCCAGCTTCTGCAATGTTAGAGGTGTTAGATCCAGAACAAAACACAACTTTCCGTGATAACTATTTAAATGTAGATTTCGATTTATCGAAAGTTCTATTCATCGCGACAGCTAACGTGGTTGAAAATATTCCACCAGCTTTACGTGACCGTATGGAAATGATCTACATCCCTGGTTACACAGAGAATGATAAATTATTTATTACTAAAAAGCATTTAATTAACAGACAGATGGAAGCCAACGGTATCACATCAGATAATATCAAATTCACTGATGAAGGTATTAAGTTCTTAATCGCAGGATACACTCGCGAAGCAGGCTTACGTAACTTAGAAAGAGAAGTTGGTTCTGTTTGCCGTAAAGTAGCTAAAAAAGTTGTTATGAACGAATCTAATTTCGTAGAAGTAACAGCACAAACTGTTCCTGAATTATTAGGTCCTCCACGTTTCTTACGTGATGACAAAATGATTGAGCCTTCAGTAGGTGTAGTTCAAGGTTTAGCTTGGACTCAAGCTGGCGGTGAAGTTCTTCTTATCGAAGCACTTAAAATGAAAGGTAAAGGATCTATGATGCTTACCGGTCAATTAGGTGACGTAATGAAAGAATCTGCTCATGCGGCGATGTCTTATGCTCGTGCTCATATGGACGAGTTAGGTATCGAACAAGAGATGTTTGAAAAATTTGATGTTCACGTTCACTTACCAGCAGGCGCTATCCCTAAAGATGGTCCTTCAGCAGGTATCACGTTAACAACAGCTTTAGTTTCTTTATTAACTGGCACGCCAGTAAGAAACGACATCGCGATGACTGGCGAAGTGACTTTACAAGGTCGCGTATTACCAGTAGGCGGTATCCGTGAGAAGTGCTTAGCGGCACTTAACTTAGGAATCACTAACGTGATCATCCCTATGGCTAACGGAAAAGATTTAGAAGACATCCCACAAGTTTTCAAAGATAAGATGAATTTCATCTTAGCAGAAAACTTAGACGAAGTTTTCGCTGTAGCTTTCGAGAAATCTGATCGCTTCACGAAAAACAAACCAAGCGCTAAGAAA
This sequence comes from uncultured Bdellovibrio sp., assembly GCA_946482355.1. The sequence continues at coordinate 1,869 of CAMLRE010000204.1, read as the reverse complement.
GATCCGAAAAAAGGATCAACGAAGTCAGCTGCAGCTTAGTTCGTAATTAAAAAAGTAACTTAACAAAAAGCTCGGATAGAAATATCCGGGCTTTTTTTATTCTTAAATCGTTAATTCAAGTAAACAGCGACTAACTAATTTTTACATTTAGAGCGAGTACTCGGTTCCACAACAAAACCACTTCTCATTTCGATTTCATTTAGCTCTTACTGCGTTTTCAATTACATTTTTTTTTCGTGCCTCTATTTTAAAATTCTGAACCATCATTTATAGACAGCCATCTATGCGATCACTACTGTCTGTACTTTTATTATTTATCTCTCAATTTGTTTACGCTCAATACGACTACTCTTTTAAACAAAGATATGTTGGCGAATTTCAATTCATTCAAGAAGACCAATTCAAAACGGTAAATAACCTTTCACCCTACCAGCGCAAAACTTTCGATATGAAAGCCATCGAAGCTGAATACGAAATCCAACTTAATCCGAATAATAAGTTTGAATTTGAAGTTGAATACGAACACGGCGGTGTTGGTTCGGCCGTTGAATTTGATAATTTTGAAGAGTTCGGTGAATTTGAAACTGAAGTTGAAAAAGGTGGAGAGGTTGTTGTCTCTGAAGCCTTCTTACTAAAAAAAATTACACCAAAAACTGAACTTTACATTGGTAAATCACCGGTTGCGATCACTTTAAATAACGCCATCAATTCTCCCCTATTATATAGTTCAAATGCCCCTTCACAATTAGAGGCGCGCATTTTACCACAAGAATGGAACGAGCTGGGTTTACAATCAAAAACCCGCTTAGGTGATTTCAGTATCTATGCCGGTGTTGTGAGTGGTTTAAACTCTGAGTTTTTCCGTAAATACAACTGGATCGGTGGCGGCTACCAAAAACAATTCGAAAATATTAACGCCGACAATTTAGCTTACACTGTAGGTTTAGAGTTTGGTGATGTGGTTTACGGCCGCGGCATCAGCGTTCACTATTACACGGGCGACACACAAAACAACCGTTATAAATTAGATAAGTTAATCGTTCCAGCGACTGTAAATGTGTACACTGCACTTTTACAATGGAAGTTTTTTGACCGTTTAGGAATTATGACTGAACACGTGAAGGGTTCTTTACAAAATTCTGAAGAAGTGGCCTTAGCCAACGCCACATTAAGTGGTGTAGCCAAACCAAAAAGCTTTGCGGCTCTAGGTTCAAAAGCTGACTTACAAGTGTATCAGTTAAATTTTGATGTGACAGAAACTGTAAATGTTTTCGGCCAATACGAGCACGTAAATACTTTTGCCGAAACTGAAGGAACGATCACGAAAGATCCAAGATATGAAGTGGTTCATAACGGTTACGGTCTGTCGTACAAGCTGGACGAAATTACTCATATTAAAATGCACTATTATAAAGAAAAAACAAAATTAGACGGTCTGCCTGAAACTAAGCACTTTGTTCTTAGCTTCAACATGGATACCGGCGAATTCTAAAACGATGTGCGATGCAGGCGCACAGAAGGAAAAAACAATGAAACTAGTGAACATCGTGGTTGCCACGTTAATTTTTGGATCGGTTGCAGTAGCCGGCCCACTTGAAAAATCAGTGATCGATAACGTTTCTAAAAATGTTATCTTACAAACTTACGCAGACTTAGCCGCTAGATCAGCAGATATGTTAGTTGCTGTTAAAAATCTTGAAGCTAACCGCACACAAGAAAATTTAGTTAAAGCGCAACAATCTTGGATTGCCGCACGTGTTCCTTGGGAAGCTTCAGAATCTTTCTTATACGGCCCCGTTGATTCTTTAGGTATTGATCCAATGATCGACACTTGGCCATTAAGCCGTATTGATTTAGATTCAGTTTTAA
>CAMLRE010000203.1 GCA_946482355.1 uncultured Bdellovibrio sp. | reverse complement strand
GCTCCCAATGCGGCGAAAGTTTTAACTTTAAGGCTGAAGCTAAAATCCACGAAATTTTAATTCCAGGAGCTGAAGAAATCAAAAATAGCCAATTTGCTAAATCAAACCATGTTTCAGAACTTAATGAAGATGGCCCAGGGGTGTCAGAATACTTTGGCGACCAATTTGATATGGGTGAGTTCTTACACGAAGCTATTGCGTTTTCTATTCCTTTTAACCCACGCCATGAAGCCGGCGATCCTGCTTGCAAAACAAGCTTTAAATCGACTGACGACGGCACATTTATCTATGATGAAAAAATGGGCGAAGAGAAAAAGAATAATGCCTTTAATGTACTCAAAGGCTTAAAGCTGAATTAATTCAGTTAAAGTCTTGCCTTTTGCGTCGCTTTCATACATAAATTAGAACCTTATTTTATAAATCATCGTATATGCGGAAACGAAATACGAGTTACTAGGAGTTAGAAATGCCTACACCGAAGAAGAAAACGTCGAAATCACGCCGTGATATGAGAAGATCGCACGATGCTTTAGAAGCACCTGCAATGGCAATTGATAAAAAATCTGGAGAGTTAGTACGTCCTCACCGCGCTTTTAAAGCTGCTGACGGCGCATTTTACTACAAAGGTAAACAAATCAGCGCTCCTAAAGCTAAGAAATAGTTTTTAGCCACTGCCATGTCTACAACCAGTCAGTTTAAAACAAGAATTGCAGGGGTAGGTTCTTACCTACCCGAACAAGTTTTAACAAATTACGACCTTGAAAAAATGGTCGAAACTTCACACGACTGGATCGTTCAAAGAACAGGCATCGTTCACCGTCACAAGGTCGCCGAAGGCGAGGGCACGTCAGATTTAGTTGTTAAAGCTGCTGAACGTGCATTGAAAGATGCCAATCTTACCGCTCAAGATTTAGATTTAATTATCGTAGCTACAGTTTCTGGCGATTATCGTATGTCTGCAACGGCTTGTATCGTTCAGACTAAGCTAGGTGCTAAAAACGTTATGGCTTTTGACCTAGCGGCAGCTTGCACAGGCTTTGTTTACGCTATGCACGTAGCTGATCAATTCATTAGAACCGGCGTTTACAAAAATATCTTAATCGCTGGCGCCGAAAATCTTACTAAATTAGTTAATTATAAAGACCGCGAAACCTGCATTCTTTTCGGCGATGGCGCCGGAGCCATGATCTTATCGCGCGCAAGCAACACTGATGAAAACACGTTGATTTCAACTCACTGTCACGCAGAAGGTGCTCACGCAGAATTATTATGGTTTGAAGCTGGCGGAACTAAAACTCCATTTAGCCAAGAAGTTTTAGACACAGGAAAACACTTCATGAAAATGAAGGGTAAAGAAATTTTCAAACATGCAACTCGCACTATGGCGGCCGCCTGCTATGAAGCTTTAGATGCTGGCGGAAAAACTCCGGCCGATCTAGACTGGATTGTTCCTCACCAAGCTAACCAACGTATTACTGAAGCTGTGGCGAACCAATTCGAATTCCCGATGGAAAAAATTGTTTCTACAGTTCACGAAACAGGAAATACCTCTGCGGCTTCTATTCCGATTGCCTTTGATATGGCCTATCGCGATGGAAGAATTAAACGCGGACAGTTAATCCTTCTCACTGCCTTTGGATCTGGTTTAACTTCAGGGTCAGCATTATTAAGATTTTAATCTTTAAATTATTAAGCTTAGATTCTAATTAAAGAATTTAATTAATATATATTTTAAAATAACAAGGAGTTGTTATTATGTCGTTTTCTTTTATTTATCCGGGTCAAGGAAGCCAAGCCCCAGGAATGGGAAAATTCTTATTCGATGAATTCGCAGTAGCTCGTGCTACATACGAAGAAGCTTCTGATGCTCTATCTATTGATCTTAAAAAATTATGCTTTTCTGGATCTGAGCAAGAACTTGCTTTAACTGAAAATACGCAACCCGCTTTACTTACAACATCAGTGGCTACAGCTCGCGTTTTAAATACAACATTTGGAATTGAACCGACGGCAACGGCGGGGCATTCAATTGGCGAATACTCGTCATTTGTTGAAGGCGGCGTATTTAAATTCGCTGATGCGGTTCGCGCGGTACGCTCTCGTGGGCAATACATGCAATCAGCCGTTCCTGTTGGCGAAGGTGGTATGACCGCGACATTAGGTTTAGATGAAGCACAAGCGATGTTTTTATGTAAATGGACTGAAGAGCAATCTGGTTTTAAACCTGTTAATCCTGCAAATTTTAACTGCGACGGACAGATCGTTATCAGCGGAAACTTAAAAGCTTTAAACTGGTTAAAAGACAATTTTAAATCAGAGATCTTTACCCAAAACGGATTGCCAGAACCACGTCGTGCGAAGTTAATTCCACTCGCTGTATCAGCTCCGTTTCACTGTGATTTAATGAAACCAGCTGAAGAAAAAATGCGTGCCTTTTTAAACGGTATTGAATTCAAAAATTCTTCACTTCCTATTTTTCAAAATTTTCATGCTAAAGCAGAAACAGATGCTGCAGTGTTAAAAGAAAATTTAATCAAACAGGTTTCTGGCTCAGTAAAATGGACACAAAGCATGCTGGCTATGAAGCAAGCTGGTCATAAGTGTTTTATCGAGTGCGGTCACGGAACTGTTTTAAAAGGCTTATTAAAGAAAATTGACGCTGAATTCGAAGTGTTTTCTACACAAAATTTAGACGATTTAAAGCTTATTGAAGCAGCGCAAAAGTAACCTAAAAAAGTCCTTGAGCAATAGCTCTAGTTCGGTCAGGTTATACATCAGGAGTCACAAGTGGATTTAAAAGGTAAAAATATTTTTATCACTGGCGGAAGCCGTGGTATCGGAGCTGGTATCGCAAAAAAATGTGCTGAATTAGGTGCGCGTGTTGCGTTTACTTATTCAAGCGCTGAAGCCCAAGCCCAAGCGGTTTTGGCGTCATTGCCAGGTTCTGGACATTTAACTTTTAAAATGAACGTAACTTCAAAAGAAGAAGTTGATTCAGTTTGCGCAAGAGTGATCGAAACTTTTGGCGAAGTTCACGGTGTTGTTAACAACGCGGGCATCACTAAAGATCAATTAATTCTTCGCATGAAAGATGAAGACTTTGATGCTGTTTTAAAAGCGAATCTTTACGGTCCGTATTATGTCAGTAAAGCGTTTGCAAAAAACTTGTTAAGAACAAAAAACGCATCAGTTGTAAATATCTCTTCTGTGATTGGTTCTAGCGGTAACGCCGGTCAAGCTAACTACGCAGCGTCTAAAGCTGGTATCGAAGGCTTTACTCGCTCACTGGCTCTTGAATTAGGATCAAGAAATGTGCGTTTTAATGCTGTAGCACCAGGTTATATCAAATCAGATATGACAGATGCTTTAGGAGAAGATCAGCTTAAGTTTTTCTCTGAGAAAATTCCATTAGGCAGAGCTGGTGAGGCTCATGAAGTGGCACAAACAGTTGCTTTCTTATTAAGCGATGCTTCTTCATACATCACAGGTCAAACCATTCATGTAAATGGTGGACTTTATTTAAACTAGAATTTAGATTTAATTTTAAATTTAATGTAATTTAAAACATATAAAAAAGAATACTGAAAAAGAACTACTAAGGAGAACCACATGTCAGTACAAGCTAAAGTAAAAGATATCATCGTTGACCAATTAGGCGTTGATCCAGAGAAAGTAAAATTAGAATCAAAATTCATTGAAGACTTAGGCGCTGACAGCTTAGATATCGTTGAATTAGTTATGGCTATGGAAGAAGAATTCGACATCGAAATTCCAGACGAAGACGCTGAAAAATTAAAAACAGTTAACGACGTTCAAAGCTACCTAGTTTCTAAAGGCAAAGCTTAGTCTTAATATGTCTATTTCTTTTACCCGCAAAGGCGGACAACAAAGAGTAGTAGTAACGGGCATGGGAGTTGTCTCCCCGCTTGGTAATTCACTAACTGACACTTGGAACAATGCTATTAACGGCGTTTCAGGTATTGCTAACATCACAAAGTTTGATGCTAGTAAGTTTGATGTTCGTTTTGCTGGTGAAGTAAAAAACTTTAATCCAGATACATACGTTGATAAAAAAGAGCAAAAGAAGATGGATACTTTTATCCAGTACGCGATTGCTTGTGCAAAAATGGCGTTTGATCAATCTGGATTAGTTGTTTCTGATGAAATGGCTCCACGAGTTGGCGCCATCATCGGATCTGGTATGGGTGGTCTTCCTGTTATCGAAGAGCAACATGCAAAAGTTATGGAGCGCGGTCCTTCGCGCGTGTCTCCATTCTTCATCCCTGCAGCCATTACAAATTTAGCGGCTGGCTGGGTAACTATGAATCACAACTTAAAAGGTCCAAGCTACAGCTTAGCTTCTGCTTGCGCTTCTGGAGTGCATTCATTAGGCGAAGCTTACAATTACATTCGTTTTGGAATGGCTGATGCTATGGTTGCCGGTGGAACTGAATCTACAGTTTGTCCGTTAGCAATCGCTGGCTTTGGTAATATGCGTGCGCTATCAACTCGCAATGATGATCCAACAAAAGCAAGCCGCCCTTGGGATAAAGACCGTGATGGTTTTGTTCTTGGTGAAGGCTGTGCGATTTTCGTTGTTGAATCTTTAGAATCAGCGATGAAACGTAACGCAAATATTCTTTGTGAAATTACTGGCTACGGCGCAAGTTCTGATGCTTACCATATCACGTCACCAGATCCTAATGGGGCTGGCTTTGTGTTAGCGATGAACAACGCTTTAAATGACGCCGGTGTTGCAAAAGATAAGATTAATTATATTAACGCTCACGGAACTTCAACGCCGATGGGTGACCCTATTGAATCAAATGCTGTAAAAGCCGTTTTAAAAGAACATGCCAAAAAAGTTTGGGTTTCTTCTACGAAATCAATGACAGGCCACCTATTAGGGGCTGCAGGCGCTTTAGAATCAGCTCTTTGTATTC
>CAMLRE010000202.1 GCA_946482355.1 uncultured Bdellovibrio sp. | reverse complement strand
CTACTTACCACTTTAGTTTTTGAAAGCAATAACCGCCCTTACCTTTCGGTGATTTTACGCTCTAGGTTTCACAGAAAGATTTATTTTTTATTTACAACACCATTAAGTAATTTATTTAACCAGACTATTATTTCTGATTCGAGTAACATCGTTGTTAAAACCGATACGAATCCTAATTCGTGGATTATCACAAGTGCAGACAACGGAACAAAAAACATTGCCCGTTATGTGCCTAAACCAAATAAAGATATGGTGAATGTTCACTTTTTAAATTCACTACCCCAATCGAATGTGAATTTATCAATTGATTTTAGATATTCGCCGATTAAAACAAATTACCTATCACCTGAAAACACAGCGGCGCTTTTAGGAGTCTTATTAACTTTAGCGATTTCTTATTTAATGTATCACCTGATTCACCAAAATCGCATGGCGAATCGTTTGATCATCAGTAAAACACTAGACTTAGAAAAAACAGCGCACGATCTGCAACAGGCCTTAAACAGTAAAGCACATTTCTTTGGTAAAATTTCACACGAAATCAGAACACCTTTAAACTTAATTTTAGGTATGATTGATTTATGTAACGAAGCTAACGCTGATAGCGTTGTGCAAAATTATTTAAAGACCATGCACACCTCGGGTGAACATTTACTTTCAATGCTTGATGATTTAATTGAACTTGCTCAGGCTGAAAAAAATGAAATGACCTTTCAAGAACGCACTATTTATTTAGCGCAGTTTTTAGGAGACGTTGCAAAGCTTGCTGGCCAAGACTGTAAACATAAAGGTTTAAATATCTATCTGCATTTAGATAAATCAATGCCGGCTTGTATCGTAACTGACCCTAACCGTTTACGTCAGATTTTACTAAACCTATTACGTAATGCCACGAAGTACACGCAACACGGCCATGTAATCTTAGCTGTGCAAGCGGCCGATACCTTAGGGGCTAACCGCGTAAAACTTAAATTTGAAATTAAAGACAGTGGTATTGGTATTCCGCCAGATAAAATTAATAAAGTTTTTGATGCTTTCTTTCAGGTTGAAAATTCTAAAACTTTTGCCGAAGGTGGCGTTGGTCTTGGTTTATCAATTGTTAAAGATATCGTTAAAAAAATGCACGGTAAAATCTCTGTCGATTCTACACCGAAACGTGGATCTATCTTTACAGTTGATCTAGAGTTTAACCGCCCAGAACACACAAACTGGTATGAAATCTATAAAACACCAGATCCAACAAAATACACAGCTGTATTAATGTCGAAAGATCCACTACTGCAAAAATCTTTTGCCTCATTAGCATTTCATCAAAATATCGAAGAGATTATTTTTATTAATGAAGACTTTGCAAAAGTTTTACTTTTATCTGACCCGAACAGACGTTACTGGATTGTTTTTGATCCAGAGACAGCTTCAATGGATTTAGATATTTTAGCAAAAACATTTGGCCGCCATGTCTTTGTATTAGGCCAACATAATAGAACAACGAATGGCGCAACCCCGTCTATTGTGAATTATTTAAATAATGTGCCGTTCTTACCTTACGAACTCTTAACGGTGAATGGTTTTTCAAGCCGCAGCCGCCAAAGAAAACATTTATCAAGTCATTTAGTTGCTGCCAACCAAGCCGCAGCTCAAAGCGCTTCGCAGCCGCCTGTGGTGTTTCCGAAAGATGACTTATCGATTATCGTGGCTGATGATGATCACGGTAATATCGAGCTTTATAAAGCTTATTTTGCGAAATCATCGTGGCAGATTCATTACAACTATGACGGCGAAAGTGCATGGCAATGTTTTGAAAAGAAATTGCCTGATTTACTAATTTTAGATGTGCGTATGCCGAATATGGATGGTTTTGAGTTATTACAAAAAATCAGAGCCTATGAAAAACATAGAAACATCAAACCGATTCCGGTAATTTTAGTCACGGCCGATTTACTGGATTTTACGGCTCGAACGGCTAAGACGTTTGATGAAGTGACGTTGTTATCTAAACCGATTAAGAAGAAATTGTTGTTCGATACGATTCATAATGTGTCTATGAATTATCGCTAATCTAACTAGACTACACTGATTTCTTGCTTCAGCTTATTGGAGCACTCCAAACATTTTGCAGTTTTTAAAGCATTATATTGGTTTACGTATCGGCGTAAACCAGCGCCGTCAGCGCACGACCTCTACTAGACTTCTTCTTTTCATAAATCGTGGCGTAATAGTTTACACAGGAGATTTAATGAAAAAATACTTACTTACCGCATCAGTTTTACTTTTAGCATCTTGTTCGCACGTTGATCAAAAAAGAACAACTTCATCTGAAGACACTGAAGCTACTTGCAAATCTGTTACTGAGCGTCGCTCGCAAGTCTATGCAGCTCTTTCTCGAATTGAAGGTGCAGCTGCAAATATGCAAGACCCTAAAACAAAAGAACTTTATAGCTCTTACTTAGCCGGCGTAAAACAAAGAATAGAAAAGTTTAATGCGGATATGGATATGAATATGAGTGAATGCCAAAGAGGTGTGTACGCGAATGTTATCCAGCACCGCAACCATGTCTTCACTAACGACCTACTTCAACAATCAGCTTTATTTTCAAACACTTTGAATAACTCTATTGTTTATGATCAAAGCTGCAAAAAAGTAAAACGTTCATTTGGATTCGGAGACAATCCTCCATTAATCCTAATCAATTTTAAAGAGTATGCTTTCAATGGAACGAATACTGGTCCATATTACTTCCGTATTGATGCTGACTTCGCTGCTATCTCGTCATTATACAATTCGGCAAATCCTTTAAAAGTTCAGTGTATAAAAGATAAAAATCGTTCAGTAAGCTATGATGAAAAATCAAATACAATTAGCTTAGGTTACTCTAGCGATACAAATGTTGAAGTTTTTGGGGCTGGCTTATTAGGTACTCCGCCGGTTTCTGTACGAACAAACCGCGAAATTGATTTTATGAAACTTTACGAAGCTGTTATGTCGAAAGTTCAGCAATAATTTTTAGATATTATTCTAAAACAAAAAAGCCCTGAATCAATCAGGGCTTTTTTTATTTCAAGACAAGGCTATTTAAGCCAGACTGATAGATCACCGTAGCTGAAAAGTTTAAACTTACGTTCAACCGCCCAAGCATAGTTTTTCTTAACATTAGCTAATGATGAAAAACCCGAAACTAACGCAAGCAATGTTGATTCTGGTTGGTGAAAGTTCGTCATAAGACGATCAACTATTAAAAATTCGCTACCCTCTTGCAGAAGTAATTCTGAAGCGCCTGATAGCTTATGCGTGCGCGCAGCTGTTTCTAAAGTGCGAGTCACTGTAGTTCCTAAAGCCCAGATTTTGTTTCCTGATTTTTTTGCACTTTGAATATCAGCCCATACTTTTTCAGGAATATCGTAAACTTCAGCGTGCATTTTATGATCGTTTAGATTTTCTACTTTAACGGGAAGAAAAGTTCCAAGACCTACATGCAAAGTGATCTTTTCTACTTTTACACCTTTAGCTTGAAGCATAGCTAAATCAGCATCTGAAAAATGTAAACTTGCCGTAGGCGCTGCAAAACTACCTGGCTTTTCAGCCCAGGCTGTTTGATACCAAGACTCATCGGCTTGAACATTGTGGCGCTCTTCACGTGCTTTTTGAATATATGGTGGAAGCGGAAGTTCACCGAACTTTTCAAAGTCACTTTCAGTTAATCGTGGAGTTACTTCAACTAACTGAGGAAGCCCTTTTTCTAAAAGCTTCATCTTTGCCCCATTCGGTAAAGTGATCTCATCGCCAACTTTATATTTTTTTGAAGGAAATAAAACTTTTTGTGTGCCGTTAGGCAGTTCTTCTAAAAAAAGAATTTCCAAATCACTCGACTCAGCCGTCCGCGCAAACACACGACGTTTTAAAACTTTGGTGTCGTTTAACACCAAAACATCACCAGCTGGAATTTTGTTAATTAAATCAGAAACAGTTATCTCTTGCGGAGTACCCGCCTGATCCACAAACATCACACGCGTCGGACGCGATGGCGATGTAGCAATAAGCTCTTCAGGAAAATCATAGGTCAGATCAGAAAGTTTCATGTGGCTTTAAGTATCATAAGCCCTAGATCGACTCAAGTAATGCCTTTGTCTGAGCGATATCTTCAGGTGATGAACGAACAGGCCCGTGGGCAAAGACAACGTGGGCTCCGGTATTTACAAGCCTGCGAACCTCTTGAGCTAACGCTTGCACATTTTTCACGTAAAAACGAATAAAGCCGCGATTCACCTGAAAGCCTGGACGCTTTCCCATTAAGTGCATTAATGGGCGTATAAAAAATGGGCCTGGATAGCGATCAAGATCTTCTAGAAGTTCATCTACGTAAACAACAGAACGATCACCTCTTTGAACTTCGACAAATAAAGTCGTATCACCCATTCCTGGCGCTAAGGAAATTTTTACGTTTGGATCTTTAATGTTAAGTTCTTCGATCGGATGAACATCGATTTTACAAACTTTAGAAATACGAGCCGTTGCTTGAGGAGCTGCGAACACTTTTAGATTTGGGCGCAACTTTAACCAACCGTTAATTCCCAATGTATGCCCTGGGTGCGGAGAAAGTAACGCTAAGATAGGTCCCATTTTTTCAATGAATTGAATATGTGATTCAGAAATATTTGAAGCTGGGCTTAAAATAATAAAACCATCACCCATTTTAATCGCGCTACAATTAGCTCTGGCATAACCAGCTGCTTGATACTCTAAAAGATAAAAACCAGTTTGCGATCCAACTTCACGCCATTCCATAAACAAAACCCTCTTTCGATTTCTATATTAATTTATTTCTGTAGAGGATTTGTTTCAAAGACAAAATTAGCATGATGCTAATTTTGCGGCGTGAGCCGAAGGCTGCAGCCCCCGGAGCTTTAGCGGAGGGGTTTTGGGCAGGAGCCCAAAACAAAAAAGCG
>CAMLRE010000201.1 GCA_946482355.1 uncultured Bdellovibrio sp. | reverse complement strand
ACCGTAAAACCCTTTTTCTTCGATAATGTAAGCTACGGGTTCGCCGGCGGTTCTACGTTTGACATATTCACGGCAAAGATTAACTTCGGCTTCATTCAACGGAGAATCGAATTTCACATAAAGCTGAATGCGCGGCATTTTTAAAGCATGCGCGATGAGAAGTTCTGCATCTAATCGAGGAGTATCGAAGTTTTTATCTTTAAAAAACTGAATTGTTTTTTGAAGCACATCATTCAGTTTCACAGGGCGATCCTAGTAAGCGTTAGATGATTGTTTTTTTAAGGCTTCCGCTTGGAAGTGGGCATTTAATGGGTCGATTAATAATTCAAACTTGCCACCCATCACTTGATCTAATTGGTGAATTGTTAAACCAATACGGTGATCAGTAATACGAGTTTGTGGAAAGTTGTAAGTACGGATACGTTCTGAACGATCGCCTGATCCGATTTGATCTAAACGAACATCAGAGGCTTCTTTCATACGTTTTTCGTCTTCGATGGCTTGCAATTTTGCAGCTAAAATTTGAAGCGCTCTCTCTCTATTGCTAAGCTGAGACTTTCCCTCTTGGCATTTAACTTCGATTCCAGTTGGGATATGAACAATGCGGACAGCCGATTCTGTTCTATTCACGGATTGTCCGCCGGCTCCTTGCGAACGCATTGTTTCAATATGAAGATCACTTTGGCTAATTTTAATATCTTTAACTTCAACTTCAGGAATAACCGCAACTGTTACAGTTGAAGTGTGAATACGGCCAGCAGCTTCAGTTTTAGGTACACGTTGTACGCGGTGAACGCCAGATTCGTGTTTCATTTTTGAGTAAACTGAATCGCCAGAGATTGAAACGATAACTTCTTTAGCGCCGCCAACATTACCCGCTGAGTAAGACACCATTTCAGCTTTCCAACCCATAGTTCCTGCGTAGTAAGCGTAACCGCGGAATAATTCGTCAGCGAATAATGAAGCTTCATCGCCACCGGCACCCGCACGAATCTCAAGTAAAATATTTTTATCGTCGTTCGGATCTTTAGGAAGTAAGGCGATTTTTAATTGTTCTTCTAATTGCGGAATAGCTTCTTCAAGCTCTTTAACTTCTTCGCGGATCATTTCACGCATTTCAGGATCTTGTTCAGCGGTAAGAAGTTCTTTGCTGTCTTTTAAATTTGCGGTTTTCTTTTTGTAATCACGGTAAAGGTTTACGATTTTTTCTAAATCAGAAAGTTCTTTCATTAGCGCGCGATACTTTGTCTGATCAGACGCAACATCAGGACGCTGAAGTGCCATATTCACTTCTTCATATCTTGATTCTACTGAGTCTAATTTTGAAAACATGGTACTTGCTCCGCGTGCTTTGGTTGAATGTAAATCTTTATCGTATCAGAAAAACAAAAAGCGGCTGTGTTAAGCCGCTTTTCTAAATAAATAACCTTGCGAGAATCTATTTGCCTGTAGCTGATTTCGAACCGAATTTCTTTTTGAAACGGTCGATACGGCCTTCAGTATCAAGAATACGTTGTTTACCAGTGTAGAACGGGTGAGATGCAGAAGAGATCTCAACTTTGATAAGTGGGTATTCTTTGCCGTCAGTCCATTTAACAGTTTCTTTAGAATCTAAAGTTGTTGTTCCTAAAAATTGAAAGTCACAAGAGATGTCTTTGAACACAACAGTTTTAACTTTTGGATGTAATCCTTCTTTCATATTATCCTCTGCTTTAATAGTAAATTCGAGAACCTAGGTGATAGCATAAAAATTGGCCCAGGCTCAAGCGGAAATCCGCGTTATTTTGCCTATTTACAGTGGTTTGCAAGGAATGAAACCTTTGTTTCTAAAGAGCCCATGAGGTTCTAGGCATAATCAAAACAATGTATGATTAATCATAACATATTGATATTATTGATAATTTAACAAACTTAACAAAATTTTCTGAGATACCTTTGGCTTCGTCATCGATAGGCCGAAAAGAAGGGCTAGCAGACTTAAGTACAGGCCTGCGAAGGGGTAATTGTTTATGAAGGCAACTCAAAGAGTATTAGCAGTATTACTGGTTTTAGCTGTATTGCCGGCCCAAGCTGGTTGGTTTAGTGATGACGATGACTTTGTGGCAGTTTGTAAAACTAAGGCGATAAAAATTAAAACTAAGGTAAATATTGAATGTGCTTCTGGTGATGACGATGCCTGCGCGGCCAAAGAAGCTATGGAAAATCGTCAGTACGATGAAGAAGGCTGTAAAGCCATCTCCATTGCACATAAGAAATTTACATCGAAATAGTTAGGTGCGCTGTTTAAGCGCGACCTATTCAACACCATCAAGGTTAGAGACAAGCAATGAATCCAGATACAAACAACCATCTGGGTTTGTTGCTACTTTTAATAAAGCCACTAGATCAGAACCTTTATTGATTTCAATGAATGTCGTCATTGAATCTGTTTTTTGTTCATTACTAAGACTTACTTTTGAAGATTGGTTTAAGGCTTTTACTAAGCTGTTTGTGATTTCTTTTAAACTTTCAGGGCAAGATACATCTGAATCACGTAAACCTAATTCAGGAACATGATTGCTCCACAGCATTTGTTTTAAGAAACCTAAATCTTTACTTTGTAATTGCTGAACAACTTTTTCTAAATCAGCTGACTTAGTACAAGTAAATGTCGCATCAGCAGAGTAAGCATCAAGATAAGCGCTTAATGTTGATTTAGAATCACATGAGATGGGGCCCATGTTAACTTCCCAAGCGGGAAAGTCTGATTCTGCTTTTTTTAATAAAGAAACAGCTTTATCAACTTTATCAGCACCTAATTTTTTGTAACAAGCGGCCACGTTGAAAACGATATCAGCGTACTGCCCGTCACTGTCTAAAGATTTTGGAGCTTCAAGTGCAAAGCTATAACCTGCGCAGTTACCAACTTTAGCTAAGAATTCTGTTTCTTTTTCTTCGCACGAATCAAGTTTATCAATTTTATCAACCGACGCCTGACATTCGATTTGAAGTGAAGTTGAAATTTCAGCCGGAGCCTGGAAGGCATCTTGTCCAAGACCTGAATCTGTTCCAGGTAATTGGATTTTGTTGCCTAATAAAAATTTATAAAGAATTACGAAGATCAGTAAACCACCGATAAAAAGTGTCAGTGGTAATACTAATTTTTTGATCAGCGGGCGATTGTCGCCAGATTGATTATTTTTATCCATTCATGCTCTTTAAGAAATCTGCGTTAGTTTTTGTTTTTTCGATTTTATCCATTAAGAATTCCATCGCATCAACCACGTTCATCGGAGCTAAAACTTTACGTAAGATCCAAAGACGAGATAAATCACCTTTTTCAATTAATAAGTCTTCTTTACGAGTTCCTGATTTGTTGATGTCCATACAAGGGAAAATACGTTTTTCCATTAACTTACGGTCTAATTGGATCTCAGAGTTACCGGTACCTTTGAATTCTTCGAAGATAACCTCGTCCATACGAGAACCTGTATCAATTAACGCTGTAGCGATAATTGTTAATGAACCGCCTTCTTCGATATTACGGGCAGCACCGAAGAAACGTTTTGGTTTGTGTAAAGCATTTGAATCCACACCGCCCGATAAGATTTTTCCAGATGGTGGAACAACCGTATTGTAAGCACGTGCTAAACGCGTGATAGAATCTAATAAGATAACCACGTCGTGTTTGTGCTCAACTAAACGTTTTGCTTTTTCTAAAACCATTTCAGCGATCTGTACGTGGCGAGTTGGTGGTTCGTCGAAGGTTGATGAAACAACTTCGCCTTTTACCGTACGTTGCATATCAGTCACCTCTTCCGGACGCTCATCGATTAATAATACGATAAGTTTCACTTCAGGGTGATTTGTTGTGATCGCATTGGCGATATTTTGTAATAAAACTGTTTTACCTGTTTTAGGCGGGGCAACGATAAGAGCACGTTGGCCTTTACCCAGTGGAGACATCATATCAACGATACGAGTTGTCATCTCCATTGGTTTATTTTCTAACTTAAGCTGTTTGTTAGGGTATAACGGCGTTAAGTTGTCGAATAAGATTTTATCTTTAGAAGCTTCTGGAGCTTCGTAGTTTAACGAATCAACTTTGATTAAGGCGAAATATCTTTCACCTTCTTTAGGAACGCGAACTGTTCCAGTAACGAAGTCACCAGTTCTTAAACCGAACTTACGCATTTGTGACGGAGAAACGTAAATATCATCTGGTCCTGGTAAGTAGTTGTAATCTGGAGAACGTAAGAAACCGTAACCATCCGGTAAGATTTCTAAAACGCCAGATCCGAAGATATCACCTAATTTAGCTGCACGTTTTAAAATTTCGAACACCATATCTTGGCGGCGCATACCTGCTGCGTTTTCGATTTTTAATTTTGTCGCTAAGTCAGTTAAAACTTGGATGTTTTTAGATTTAAGATCTTTAGAGTTTAACCAGCTTTTCTCTTCATCAGTTAAATTAATATCTGCTAAGTCGATTTCTTCTACCGGAGCTTGTTGTTGCTGAGGTTGGTTGTGGCCTTGTTGGTCATCACGGTCACGGTAATCACGGCGTTGATTGTTGTTGTAACGATTTTGTTGTTGGCCGCCACCGTGTCTTCCGCCGCCTTGGTTTTGATTTCTATTTTGATTGTTGTCGAATTTTCTGAATTCGCGGCGGTGCTGTTGTTGACCTTGTTGTTGCTGCTGTTGTTGTTGTGAACCTGAATTTTCGTTCGGAGCAGAGGCTGTTTGATTTTCTTGAGGAGCTGGTGTGGCTTGAGCTGGAGTTGGCTCAGTGCTTTTTGCTTCTACGGCTGGTGCCGGTGTTTCGCTAGCGGCTGGAGCTGAAGTTTCTTCTGGTGCTGCAGTTTCAGTAGCTGCTTCCGTATTTGTTTTTCTAAACTTTTTCTTGGTCGGTTCTATGACAACTTCTTTTTTAGCCAATTGGAGCTCCTGGAATGTGATTTATTTTTAAATAGGATTTAGTAGAAAATATAAGAGA
>CAMLRE010000200.1 GCA_946482355.1 uncultured Bdellovibrio sp. | reverse complement strand
TTAAACGAAATTCCAACGCCGTTAAAAGTTTCTGATTTTATTCCGTCATTTGAAGAACAGTTAAAACAACAAAATTTCGATGCCAGTATTCCGACTTATGGTTATTCGTTATCACTAGGCTCAATGGCGATGGTTGAATGGGCTAAGCAACGCCCTGGCTTTTTTAAAAAAATGTATATCTCTAATACGAGTGCCGCTAACTTTTCAAATGTATTTAAACGCTTAAGCGTTGATGCGATGAAGTTAGGCGTACGTATGCGCTTTATTCATAAACCTGAAGACCGCGAAATCGCTTCACTAGAGACAACGACAACGCTATCTAAAGATCAGATTTTAAAAGATTATAAAAAGTCTTTTGATTCGATGTTAAGTTTTAGCCGAACACATTCGGCCCACCCGAAAAATGTGTTACGCCAGTTAATCGCAGCTTCAACTTATGCTTTTCCAAAAAATCCACCCGCAGAAGTTGTTCTTATGAGTGGTGGTAAAGATAAATTTGTCAGTGCTCAGTGTTCAAAAGATATCGAAAAAAAGTGGCACTGCCCTCACGTGATTCACCCAGAAGCCGGTCACGATATCAGCTTTCAATTTCCAGACTGGGTGGTTGAGCATATTACCGAAACTACAGTGTAAAGTTTTTGTCTTTTAATAACGACTTAAATTGTTTAAATTCGCTGGCGCTAGATTCAGCTCCGTATCTATTGCGTAAATAGATTTCAAAAATTTGCGCGATAGCTTCTTTTGTTTCAGGATACTTATTTTGAAGACGCATTTGCCAGTCAGCAAAAGTTTCGTTTTTTTCTTGTGGCAATTTCTTAGCAAAAAAGCGATTCAGTTCTATGAAATAACGATCTTTTAAAGATCGCTCGCGAAAGATGTATTTAAATGAAAGTGCATAAATAATATAAATACACACCAGCATAAAAATTAAACGCGTCACTAACTGCACATCTTCATTAGCCTGATAGAATTTTAAAATTTCGTTCTTTAAATTAGAGCTTGAATATTCAACGAAAAACAATGTCCAGCGGTAGTTAAAGATTTCTAGAAAATTTGAAAGCTGATCAAAGAATTGAAACTGTTCACTTAAACGTTTTAACAGCTGCCCTCCTGCGGGATTACTAAATAACGTAGCCCCCACAGCAATACGGTCCGGCGCAATGGCACTCACGGGGTCAAACAACTTCCACTGATTTTTTTCGTTTAAATATTCAACCCAGGCATGCGCATCTTGCTGTTTTACTGTCCAGAACTTGCCGGTGCTATTCAGCTCACCACCTTGATAGCCAACCACGACTCTTGAAGGTACGTTCATATAACGCAATAACAACGCAGCCGCTGAAGCGTAGTGTTCGCAGAAGCCAACTTTAGTTTTAAAAAGAAAATCTTCTAACGAATTTACCGCTAACTCTTGCCCAGATAGGCGGTATTCAAAACGATTATCGGTAAAATATTTAGCTATCGCTTTTACTTTTTCATTAGCCGTTAATGCAGAGTTCGCCGGGAGCAGTGCTTTTAACGTTTCTTCGACCCTAGGAACGCGGCGATTTAAGTGTAAGTACTCTTCTTTATTATCACCGTTTAAAAACTCGGGTCGATTAATTTGAACGTACCCATTATAAACTAAACGTTCAGATAAAACCGAAGGCAATGAGTATGTGTCATTTTTTTCTGAACGTAACATTCTTTCAACTGATTTAACTGAAGAGGTTCCGTACAAAGTAAAAAGTTGTTCTTTGTAATGAGGCTCAAGAACAATTTTATAGTTAGGCTGATAAACGGCGACATCTTCTTCATGAAGTTCAACAGTCTGATTCAATGGATTAGATCTGCGCCACATTAAACCCTGCACGCGGTCTAATACCTGCCCACGCCAGTACAGTTTATCTTGTGTAGGAAGAAAATCTTCAAACTCTGCTCTGAAAGCAATGTTTTCATTGTTCACCAACTCAGAAATGGAGCCAGGACGAAGCTCTGCCGAAAAACCGCTCGCACCAATAGTTGAAAATAAGCCGTAATTGCGCTGGCGATTTCCTTCAAATTTAAACTGTGGAAAAATTAAAAACAACAATACTGTGACCGGAAGCGAGTACCCGACAATTGCCCGTAAAATTCTAAAACTTTCTTTTTTGTAATTCTTCTGAAAACTTTCAGGAAAGAACTGGTATAAATAAAACAGCGTCGCTAAAAACGCATACACACCAAAGATAAAATCGATTTGGAAAACGAATTTTACGACAGCCAAGAATAAACCTAGTAAAAATAAAAAATACGGCTGCTCTTTCACATCTAATCTGTGCTCGATCAAACGAATGCTCGTTAGAATAATAAGTAAGCTTGCGATCAACTCGTTTGAAAGAATAAAATTAAACTGCCGAACCGCTACTAAAACCACAACAACCGAAATAAGCCCTGTCATCAGTTTTAAGTGCCTTAATGACTTAATCCATGGAATTAGGCTTAAAACCAGAAAGCCCAAGCTTGTCACAATAACCCACGCCGGAACTTCAGTGAATAATAACGCCATCTGAAAAAATAACACTAAAGGTAAGATATATTTTTTCATAACAGAAGCCTCAAGGCTTTAACTATATTCTTCTGATCATGAACAGCTACGGTAATCTGCTGCTCATTAAATTCTACGATAAAAGATTTTTTAAGTTTGTAGAAATGATCAATCCAAAAAGCAAATTGCGATTTTCTTTTTTCAATATCAATTAGCGACTCGGTGTCGCTCCAACGAAGTACGATATGCTGCTGTTCATCGGCCTGTGGTTCAAACTTAGTCACATACAGATCACTGGTTTTTGCTAACATCTTCCAGTTAATATGTTGCGGAGAATCGGCTGGCTTAAAACGATCAAAGTGCGAAATCTCTTTTTCTAAAGCTTCGTTAAGGCGTGATCTTTTTTCTCCGGCTTCGTTTTCAGGCTGCTGAAGTGTTACACCAAAATAGTTAATTTTTTCAGGAAAAACAGTGATTTTGACTTCGGGCTGTAAAAATCTCCAGACACGCAAAAACTGAAGTGGAAAACGACTTTCTAGTCGCTGCATCGGCACTTGTTGGATTCCATAATGCGTAGGTAGAAAACCAATCTGTACATCACGCTTTTCTAAAGGCTTAAGATGTTCAACAGTTTTATCGTGAACCTGAATCATAAAGCTATCTTTAGAACTTGGATTTTCAATTTTATAACTTAAAACGCCTAGTTCATTTTTAAAAAGAATCGACGCCTGAAAGAAACTCATTTTAATTTTTTCAAAGTTTCTGTGGCTCATTAACATCGTCACAAGACCTACTGAAAATAAAAAGAAAGCAAAAAGAAAAATTAAGTTATTGCGATTGTTCACAGAGACAATCACTAAAACAAACACGAGCACACCAAAGCTAAAACCTAATCCCGTTGGGATTATATACGGTCTGGGTGTATTTACCCTCACCGGAATTTTACTGAGGGATTTGAACCAGTTGTAAAAGTTCTTCAACTTTCTGTTCTCCAAAAGGTAATCCTTGTTGGTCGGCCAAACGATGCGCTAAGACGGGTTTAAGTGAAAGCAATAAATCATCGGGTGCCACATAGTCATGCCCGTTGATAAATGCACGGGCTTTACTAGTTTGTACTAACGCTAACCCAGCACGCGTTGATAAAGTTTGAAACTGGTCTTGATGTGTGCGAGTTACCTGAAGAAGATCGGCAATAAATTCAGCCAACTTTGAATCTAAATGAACACTTTGCGATTCTTTATAAGCTTCTAGTAAATCATTTTTACCGATAATTGGTTTTAAACCATCAATCAGCTTACGTGGATTATCACCCAAAAGAAGTTTCACTTCAGAAGATTTTGAAATGTAATCTAAATGAATCGACATTAAAAAACGATCGACTTGGCTTTCGGGTAAAGCGTAAGTTCCGATTTGCATTTTAGGGTTTTGGGTGGCGATTAAGAAAAAGTTTTCAGCTAAAGTATAAGTCTTACGATCAACAGTGACTGAACTTTCTTCCATCGCTTGTAACAATGCGCTCTGAGTTTTTGGGTTAGCTCGATTTAATTCATCAGCCAACACAAGTTCCGAAAACAGCGGGCCTTCTTTAAAATAAAACTCATGTTTATCTTGGTTAAAAACCATGTGCCCGATAATATCGGCAGGTAATAAATCATTGGTAAATTGAATACGGCTTTGCTGAAGGCCGGTAAGCTTAGCAATAGTTTGCGCTAATGTGGTTTTACCAACGCCAGGCTCGTCTTCAATTAACAAATGACCGCGCGCAATCATACACACAACGGTGTTCGTTATCTGATTTTCTTTATCTAAAATAACTTCAGAAGATCTTTTAATGATGTCATGAAAGCGCTGAATAAGTTGAGAATTTAACTGCACGTTTAACTTTGACATACATCCTTGTAAGCAATGGGTTTATCCCATAAAAAAAGGGCTCTCGGTTAGAGAGCCCTTTACGAGTTTAATATTTGAGAAAGCTCTTATTAAACTTTGCCGCCAGAACGAATTAGATTCAAGGCAGAACCTGCTTTAAACCATTTAATCTGCTCAGCGTTGTAAGTGTGCTTAATAGCAATTTTATCAACTGAACCATCAGCGTGTTTAGCTTCAAGAACTAAATCTTTACCTGGAGCTAAATCGTTTAAGCCACGGATTGTTAATAAATCTTTTTCTTGGATTTTATCGTAGTCCGCTTGATTTACGAAAGTCGCCGCTAACACACCTTGTTTTTTAAGGTTAGTTTCGTGGATACGAGCAAATGACTTAGTAATAACTGCTGTACAACCTAAGTAACGCGGAGACATCGCTGCGTGCTCACGAGAAGAACCTTCACCGTAGTTTTCGTCACCAATGATCATCCAACCTTTATTATGAGCTTGGTAATCACGTGCAATCGCTGCGAATTCTTTTTTAGAACCGTCCAATTGGTTAATACCTTTACCGATTTCACCAGGGATGAAAGCGTTATCTGCACCTAAT
>CAMLRE010000199.1 GCA_946482355.1 uncultured Bdellovibrio sp. | reverse complement strand
TATCGCAGGCCCTGCGGCCGGCGGTTTTATTTTTGGATTCTTTGGTGCGATTGTGACTTCAAGCTTGGTTTGTCTTTTATTAATCATAGCCAGTATCGCGATGTTATTAATTAAAAAAGATATCGCACCTCCTGAATCACGTCCGCATCACATAAATATTAAAGATGAATTATTATCAGGAGTTCGTTTTGTCTTTAGACATCCGATTTTATTTCCGGCCCTATCATTAGATATGGTGTCAGTGTTATTCGGCGGGGTCACAGCACTTCTTCCGATTTTTGCCAACGAAGTTTTAATGGTTGGACCAAAAGGCTTAGGAGCTCTTCGTGCCGCACCGGCGGTGGGTGCAACAATCATGAGTCTGTACTTAGCCCGCAAACCTTTACGAGGCAACTCAGGCACCTGGTTATTCTCTGCCGTCATTGGTTTTGGTTTATGTATTTTATTCTTTGCTATGAGTAAGACTTTCTGGATTTCGCTGGTTGCTTTAGCGCTTAGCGGAGGTTTTGACAGCATCAGTATGATGATTCGCTCAACCGCAGTTCAATTATCATCGCCCGATCATATGCGCGGAAAAATTTCGGCAGTAAACTCAATCTTTATCGGTTCATCCAACGAATTAGGCGAAGTCGAATCAGGTATTGCGGCTAAAATTTTAGGAACTGTGCCTTCAGTGTATTTCGGGGCCACGATGTGTTTACTTACCGTAGCCCTGATTGCGTATTGGTCGCCCACGTTACGCAAGATGGAGCTTGAAAAACTTCAAGCAGCCCACTAGCAATTATTCACGTAAAGCTTTTTGAGTTTTTGTATTTAAATTATCCATAGCGTTGGCAATTTTTGTTTTCATATTTTTCCAACTGCTTTCAGATGATTTATCTAAATTATCAAGATCAGTTTTAATTTTAGCTTTAGTTTTTTCTAAGTCAGCAATCGTTGTTTGCTTAACTTTAGAACCTTTCATTTTAGCTTTTTCTTTTAAAGTCGTGATTTCAGCTTCGGCATTTTCAAGCTTCATTGACATTTCTTGCTTAAATGAAGCCATGTCTTCTTTAAAACCTGCAGCTGTAGCACTGCCCTCGTGTTTTTCTGATCCCGTCGCAGTTGGCGTTGTGGTTGTTGTCGTTGGTTTAGTTCCTTCAGCAAAGGCTGTTGTCGTTACAATAAGACAAGCAGCTGCTGCAAATTTTGCGAAATGCTTCATTTGCGATTCTCCTTTTTAAATTTATAGTGAATCGCCATTGCAAAATTTAGACTTGGTATATTCAGCCCCGGCTGGGGCAATTACGTACTAGAGGGGGTGTAACTTATAAATAGCTGTTCCAAAAATCCATTTTTGATTTTCAGTGGCGACAACCGTTGAAACAACGATTTCATTATTGTTATTAATATCTACATTACCACCAAAACCTGGAAAATTATCTTTACGTAAGATAGCCCCCATTCCTTGGTCAGTTAAGATTGAATCACCTTCGCCTAATAATCTTTTAATTTCTGGCGTTGCCGCAAATGGATTAGCTAAATAAATTCCGCGTAAACCTTTGCTGTTTTTAGCGCGAAATACAACAAAGCCGTTATCATTAATTTGCGGAGAAAACATTTCGATCTGCGCAATATCGTTTTGACCTTCACGGGCTACGACAAAGTGAATACCATCTTTAACGGCTACGATCGTACGAACTCTATCTTTTAACATCGCCGTGAAAACAACAAGGCCCGCATTCGTAATAGCCGGGCTATTATCAAATGATTTATAAGGTGAAAGCGCATCGCTATCTGAATCTTGCGCTAAGATAGTTTTTTGATAACTTTTTTCACCAAAAGCCGTAAAGTGCGGTGTTAACAAAACGATCTGATCCGGAGCATCTTCGGCGTAATTAAACTTTTCACCAACACGGGCTTTAAATACCCACTGCGAAGCTTCGTTGACACTTGGACCAAATAAATAAGAATACCCACCATCTTCATTCACGATTTCAGAAAGCTTGTCTGAGCGGAATTCGAAAAAACTTCTGTTGTTTTCTGAGTCTGTCGAGCGAAACACATACGAAGAATCGCCGGTCGCTTGCGGATAATTTACGGCAGCCATATTTTTTGCCGGAAAAATATTTTCAGTGACTTGTTTTTGTGAATTAAAAGAAAAAATACCGTCACTTGTCACTTCGTCAAATTGGCTAAACAGCACATCACCCCGGTTAAGCATCTTTGGATCACTCACCATTTTTTCTTTAGGTGCGTAATACACGATACGGCCATCTAAGTCTTTGCGGGTTTTTAGCCAGATCGCTGCCTGCTCGCTATGATCAGCGTTTTGATCCATTCCCCCAGATACCGCTGTAAAAGCCACTTCACCGGCGTCATTAATACTTGGAGAAGTGCTGTTCACCATCGCATAGGTCGGCAAATTATAAGTGCTTCCGCCATTGGTGCGGGCTAAAAGCTCACTTTTATACTCGGGCAAAGTTGAAGTCATTGCGGCTAGTGATAGAACAGCTAAGATCATAAATATTATCCTTACTTAGAATAATCCTATTCATAGCTCTATCACGTGGCAACAATTTACTGGGTAGCGTTAGCGGGTGTCATACTTTCAATGAAGATAATAATGCCAGAGACTTGGTTATTAATATCAAACCATGGCCTGATTTCGCCTTTAACGTTCACTATTCGGCCATTGTTGTCAGTGATATTGTCAAATGACGTGTTAATGATTTCGCCATTCATGGCACGCTGATTGAGAATTTTAACCTTATCTGAAAGATGCGGAAAAATTTCGTAGTGCGATTTACCGATAATATTTTTGTCTTTTAAATTAAAATCATCAATCCATTTACGGCTGGCTAATATATAACGCATATTTTTATCTAACACCGCGACGGGGTTTGGCACCCGTTTTAAAACAAATTGCAACTCACGTTCGCGGTTTTCTAAAAATTTAACCGTTTGTTCCGTCTGAAGTTCGTTCTTAATTTGTTTAAATGTTGCCCACAAAATCACACTGGTTAAAAGGGTCATGGTCGCAATAAGAATAAAAATCACTTCTAAATTCGCAAACGAAGTTCTTGGCGTGTAATAAAAAACTAAAAAACTGACCAGAATCATTAACGCATTCGACCAGTAAAGCATTTTACGGCCAACTTTTGCGCTGGTTCGGCGATTTGAAAAAATCGACATAACGCCAAGCTTTGGATTCAGATAAAGAATTCCTAAACTTAAAATGACCAAAGCCAAAAGCACCGGTCGTGACTGCGCTGAATACGGCACCACTTGATTAAATTCAACTTGCTTAAAGATATACCCTAAGGTTCCAACCATCGTTAAAAATAAGGCTAATATACTAAAACCTTCAGTCAGATGAATCGCGTACCTGAAAGACTTAAATCGGTTAAAAACTAAAGCCAACGACATAAACATAAAGCTAAGCGCAGTCGTTAGCGCCATCCGGCCCGGCACATTAAATTCGTTGGCAAATTTATCGCGAACTAAAATTTCATCGATGCCAAAATTAAGCCGTAAAACATGCTGCAAAACCGTAAAAAAGGTAAGACCAAAAACCGTCATCAGGGCCACGAAAGATGCCGCCTTCCAGACAGACGTTAAACGCACTTCATTTTCTGTCCATAAAGCAAAACTTAAAAGAAAAATGCAAAGTATAGAGTTTACTTTTAAAGTGGCCGCATGATCGGTGTAAGACACTAACCATGGAACATTAAAGACGTAAGCAACAACACCTAAAAAACCAATTGCCCCAGCAAAAAGGGCGCAGATTTTTACTAAACGGTGATAAAGACCTGCCGATTTTTCAGATTCTTTGCCAGTGTGTTTTTGTTTTTTAATCAAATAAAGTTTTTCGGAAACACCAAATTCATCTTCTAAAGCCTTGGTGGCCAAAATACGACTTTTGATCGCATCGGCTTCTTCAAAAATCTTATCTTGCATACGTGTGAATTTTTTTAGCGCTAATTGAATGGCCGTGGCTAAAGCTGGCTGGTCATAGGGTTTAGGTAAAAAACCATACACATCTAAATCGGCTAATTTATGTAAAGTGGCATCGTTGATGGTACTGGTGATTAATATCGACGGAATATTTAAGCGGTTAAGCTCTTTTATTACATCTAATCCTGTTTTCTCGCCGGTTAAAACCAGATCGACAAGCACGATATCAACCGGAGTTACCTTAAGAGAAGCCATAGCTGTTTCAAAACTAGTCGCTACCCCGGCTGGCTGATAACCTAATTGATCTAACATAGCTTCAGTTAAGATGATTGAGGTAGGTTCATCTTCAACAAGAAAAACCCGGGCAGACTCTTTATGGGCCTCGCGTTTTGAGCTTTTTTTATCTCGCTCTCGATTAATTTTGTTTAGCCGACCCGGCTCTAGTTCAGTCTCCACAAAGCTCTAATCAAAGCAACGCCAGTGCCAGCGTCTCATTCTAGAAAATGAGTCAATTTGCCACATTTATGTTAAGGCGCCTACACATATGTAGATAACTCCATTGGGAGAAAAAAAATCTCTCCGCTATTCTTAAAAGCGAAAGGTAGGCGAGGTTTTTATGAGAATTCTACTTGTTGACGATGACAAAGAAATTAGATTTGCCCTAGCTAACGTATTTCAGGCTAAACATAAATTTACCGTTATCGAAGCTTGTTCAGGCCAAGAGGCTATTGCGACGCTGACTGCACAAAATGATTTTTCACTGATCATTTCTGACTTTCAAATGGATAACGGAAATGGCGACATCATCGTCGATTTTCTTAAAAACCAAAAAGTTGATGTACCTTTTATTTTCTTTTCAGGATCACAAGAAATTAAGTCTGCTGAAATAAGTGCGCCGGTTTTAAAATGTTTCTCTAAATCTGAAGTTTTTCACCTTATTGAATACGTCGAATTTTTCTGGAGCCAAACAGCGCAACGCGCAGTTGTCTGAAAGTCCGACTTGTTGAATACTGTTTTTTATGAAAAAAAGTATTCTAAGTTTAGCTG
>CAMLRE010000198.1 GCA_946482355.1 uncultured Bdellovibrio sp. | reverse complement strand
CGACATAATAAGGCCCATTTGATCGGGCTTTATGTGTAAATGGTTAACTAAGTAAAAAGGGCCGGTAATTAAAGTCGTCATCATCACAACTGAAACGGTAAAATTATAAAGTAACTGGTTTCTAAGAAGTGAATTAGAGAAAGTTTTTCGAAGTGAAGTAAATAGGGGTGTGTGATTTTTTTGTGTAAGATTTGATGTTTGTGTTTTTGGAATAAAGATCAATAAAAGAAAAAAACTTAAAACTCCAAGAACACTTAAAGTAAAAAATGTAGCTCGCCAATTTTGCTTAGCTAAAATAAATCCGCCTAAAGAAGGGCCTAACGTTGTTCCTATGGTAGACATTGTGGCCAGTAAGCCAATTGTCTGTGCCGTTTTATCTGTCGGGGCGTGTATTGCCGCAAGCGCAAGAGGAAGACTCATTAATACGGCGGCGCCTAACCCTTGAATAAGGCGTGCAAAGATTAAAGTATTAAGGCTATTAGCGTATCCACAAGCTAATGAACCCACAACGTACACAAATGTTCCGATAAGAAGAATTTTTCTATGCCCTTTAGAATCACCGAGGCGTCCAGCAAAAAAGCTAAAGGCCGTGCTTGCTAACAAATAACTTAAGATAACCCAGCGGGCATTTGTAAACGATGAGTTCAGATCTTTAGCCATAAAAGGCAATGACGTATTAGCCATGCTGGTTCCGGCCGAAGCTAAAAGCACCGACAGGCACAAAGAAACTATTAATAATTTATGGCTAAAAAGATTTTTCATAAGGCCAGTGTGCAACTTCAAGTTAACTTGAGGTCAATTTAATTCTTTGCTCTTTTGAAGTTTCGCCTTAAAATGAAACTCTATGAAAAAACAAACACTTGATATCGGCGAAGTCGTAAAGCTTACGGGTGTGCCACCGTCGACATTACGTTTTTATGAAGAAAAAGGTCTTATTCGTTCAACATCCCGCCATGGGCTTCGAAGACTTTTTAATTCTCATGTTTTAGAACAACTCGAATTTATTGCGCTAGGGCAGCACGCGGGATTAACACTAGATGAAATCGCCTCAATGTTTACAACCGAAGGTAAACTTTTAGTAAATCGCCAGTTTTTAGTGAACAAGGCCAGCGAAATCGAAAAAAGTATTCAGCAACTAACAACGGTTAAAAACACTCTTTTACATGTGGCAAAGTGTTCGGCGCCAAACCATATGGAGTGTCCTAAGTTTCGCAAGTTATTGCGAGTAGCGGGTAAGAAAAATCGCAAAGTAAAGTAAGGGAAAAAAAGTATATGCTTCACCGAGCATCAGTTTCAGAAATTAAAAGTGGAACTATCTCTAAAAAAGACGGCTTGTTAGTTGTGACCATGCGAATGTATCCACGCTTTTTGTCAAAGGCTCTCGTTGATGAATACAAACCATCGCTGGCTCCTCAGAAAGATCTTTTTGAGCGGTATCGCGAAATTAAGAAACGAATCGGAGACCAGAGCGAAGCTTTCGAGCTTGCGCAGTACCAACGCGAATTCGCTTTAAGTCAGGAAGGACTGCACGATCTGCAGAGGCTGGCTGAATTTGCAAAAAATCAGAACGTTTACATGATTTGCCAGTGTGCTAAGAACGAACGCTGCCACGTCGATCTTATGCTTTTGATCGCGCAAAAAAAATGGGGTGTTGATATTGGAGATTTGCCTTATGCTTATCCGCAATATCGAGTACCTTTTACCCATTAGATCGCACCTATTGAGCTTAATAAGGTTTAGTGGTCTGCAAAAAAGATCAAATTTTCACCGAAAAACGTAGTCTTTTGAACAACTTCTGGGCATCAAAAATATTTTAAAAAAACCGTTTGACTGCTCAGCCTCTTTGATAGAAATTGGCATCTCGATTTAACAATGATCCGCTAGCTCAGCTGGTAGAGCACTTCACTTTTAATGAAGGGGTCGATGGTTCAAATCCATCGCGGATCACCACTTTAAAACGAAACCTGTACGTTCCCATCGTCTAGTGGCCTAGGACACCTCCCTTTCACGGAGGATACAGGGGTTCAAATCCCCTTGGGAACGCCAAATTTTAAAACTAATTAAAACCCGATCCAAAAGATCGGGTTTTTTATTTCAGGAAACATATGAAGCTTCAAGAAATCGAATTCAATCTAGATGGTCACGATTACATTGAATTAAAGAACTTATTAAAGGTCTGCAATCTTTGCGAATCAGGCGGCGAAGCGAAAGCCGTTATTGATGAAGGCCAAGTTCAAGTCGATGGAAAAGTTGAAACCAGAAAGTCATTAAAATTAACTGCCGGTCAGATGGTCGTTTATAAAAATCACGCCATTAAAATAATTTAAATTCTATTTTTTCAGTTCAAAATAAAAAACCCGATCTTTAGAATCGGGTTTTTTATTATTTATCTTAATTCTTTTAAACTTGAACTAGTCTTTATAAAGCGGTTTTACCCATAAAGTTTGTTCGCGGTCAGGTCCTACCGAAATAATATCGATCGGCGTACCTAATTGTTTCTGAACAAAGTTGATATAAGCGGTCGCTTTAACTGGTAAATCGCCAAGAGTCTTAACTTTTGTAAGATCTTCTTTCCAACCCGGAATAAACTCAACCACAGGCTCAAGTTGTCCTACTAGCTCAGTCGATGTCGGGAACTCATTAATAATCTCACCATTAAGCTTATAGGCCGTTACAACGCCCACTTTATCTAACGATGAAAGAACATCTAACTTCATCATAGCTAAGCTATTAATGCCGTTTAAACGAATCGCGTACTTAAGAGCCACAAGATCCAACCAACCACAACGACGAGCGCGTCCTGTTGTTGAACCGAATTCGTGACCTTCTTTTTGGATTTGCGCACCGATTTCATCTTTTAATTCAGACGGGAATGGGCCAGATCCAACGCGAGTGCAGTAAGCTTTAAATACACCTACGATTTTAGAAAGGTGGTGAGGGCCTAAGCCTGCAGAGATCGAACCAGAGCCCGCTAACGTGCTAGAGCTTGTAACGAACGGGTAAGTGCCGTGGTTAATATCAAGTAAAGTACCTTGCGCACCTTCGAATAATAATTTTTTATTGTTTTTAAGTTTTTGAGAAACGAATAACGATACGTCTGTTAAACGGTATTCACGTAAAACTTCAATGGCTGGCTTAATTTGCTCTAAAACTTCTTTAGCTGATAATTCAGGAGCATCATAAAGGTTCTTTAAAAGAACATTCTTCTCTTTGATCGCAAATTCGATTTTTTCTAATAAGTTATTAGAATCAAATAGATCAGACATGATTAAAGCACGGCGTGAAGCGCGGTCTTCGTAAGCTGGGCCAATACCTTTACCTGTTGTTCCGATTTTACCTTCAGATAAAGCCTTTTCACGAGCTTGGTCTAAAGCTTTATGGTACGGAAGAAGAACCGTCGCATTATCTGCAATTAATAATTGCGATGCTGTTAACGGTAAGCCCGTTAATTTTAATTTTCTGATTTCTTCAGCTAAACCTAAAACATCGATCACAACGCCTGAAGCGATCACGCAGGTTTTATCTGAATGTAAAATTCCTGATGGAATTAAATGTAAAACTGTTTTTTGGCCATTCACCACAAGTGTGTGACCGGCATTTGATCCACCTTGAAAGCGCACAACAGTATCTGCGTGTGATGCAAATACGTCGACTAGTTTTCCTTTTCCTTCATCGCCCCACTGAGCGCCAATTACAACAACTGCTGACATACATTTCCTTTAGTCATTAAACATCATACTGCCCCAGCTATTTTGAAACGGGAGAGTATTTTGAGTTTTATTAGTTTTTAAAAATTCAATACAAAGCTGGCAAGCTTCCATTGAAGCTTTGGAAAAAGCTTCATCAGTTAGTGCGCCAATATGTTGGGTTAAAACCACTTTTTGTGATTTTAACAATTTCGATTCACGCGTAAGAGGCTCTTTAGCATAAACATCAAGGCCTGCCGCACGAACGGTGCCGTCTTCTAACGCTTCATAAAGATCGTCTTCGTTAACCACTGAACCACGAGAGGCATTAATAATCACAACGTCTTTATTTGTGTATTCAAAGTGTGATCTGTTCATCATGTTTTTAGTTTCTTTTGTTAAAGGCACATGAAACGTAATGATATCTGATTGTTTTAATAATTCTTCGTATGAAGAACGTTCTAAATTAAATTTTTCAAAAGCTTCGTCTTCGCAATACGGATCAAAAGCGACCACATTCATTCCGAACACTTTGGCAAAGCTAGCTACTTTTTGCCCGATACGGCCAAGACCCACGATTCCTAGAGTCTTTCCAGAAAGTTCAAAACCTTGAATTTTTTCACGATCCCAAAGACCGGCT
Source organism: uncultured Bdellovibrio sp. (assembly GCA_946482355.1). The sequence goes on along the minus strand of CAMLRE010000198.1, from coordinate 699 downwards.
TTCATTTGTTTGTGCGATTCTAAAACCGGGCGGTGCGTATTTAAAATTAGCGCCCAAGTTAGTTCGGCCGCTGATTGTGCGTTGGCGTTTGGTGTGTACATCACATGAATATTTTTTTCTTGCGTGGCTTGAAGATCGATATGATCAAAACCGCTGGTGCAAGTGATGACTAGTTTTAAATGCGGCGCCTGCGCTAAAAGTTCGCGTGTGATTTTAGTTTTAGATCTGATAATTAAACCTGTGGCTTTTTCTAAGTGATCGGGTAACTCAGTTGGTGAAGTTAACTTAATAACTTCTGCAAGGCCTGAGTTTTTCAACGTGACCTGCGCATCTAAGGCAAACTTTTCTGTGATCACGATGTAGGGTTTCATTTACAGATGTTCCTTTAACCAGTGTAGAGAGCTATCAGAAACTTTTTGCAAATCTAAGCTAAAACCAAAATCGTTAAGACCTGCCGCCAGACGTTCTGTTGTCTGGTGAAGGTCAGTATCAGTGATATAACCCATATGACCTAAGCGGATAATTTTACCTTTTAGTTGGTCTTGTCCGCCCATCACAGTCACATTGTATGATTTTTCTAAATGTTCACGAAATTTAGCGCCATCAAATCCCGGAGGAAGTAAAAGGGCTGTGACCGAATCAGAAGGATTTTTAGAATAAACTTCTAACCCCAAAACCTGGGCCATTGCGCGCGTGTAA
>CAMLRE010000197.1 GCA_946482355.1 uncultured Bdellovibrio sp. | reverse complement strand
CCACCGATTTTAGCGCTCTCAAAGACCAATCTGTGATCGTGATCGCAAACCCTCCTTACGGAGAGCGTTTAAAGAACACTGATGCAGAAGAGGTTCTGATGTCGATGGAACGTGTTCCAAACCTAAAGGGTCTTGTTGTGGTTCATCCGCCACAGTGGAAATTGAATTTTTCACAGTTAAAAATCAAACAAAGCGAAGGTTTTAATAATCAGGGTTTAGACCTGAAACTCACTTTATTTGCGTTATAATCCCAAAAATGCCCCTATTTTACATGCTGCATGTGTAAGAGCTGCTACTGGTAGTAAAAGCTCTAGACTTTACACGAAAATTTGTGTTCTCTAGCCCACGCAATTAAAAACAATAAACTCGATGCGAACAGAAGTAATCGCTCTCGCATCTTATTACTCGAAGGAGAATATATGAAATCAATCATCGGTTCATTAGTGTTAATGATCGGTCTAACAGCTAACGCAGGTCTTTTAACAGTATCTGGCGGATCTAAAAAAATCGAAGGTGTTACATTAAACCAAACAGCTCAAGTAACTGGTTCAGATGTTAACATGTCATTAGTTGGTGCTGGTTTACGCGCTAAAACAGTATTATTCGTTCCAGCTAAAGTTTACGTTGCAGAATTATTCACTAACGATGCAGCTAAATACTCTCGCGATAACAACGCTTTAAAATCTTTAGAAGCAGCTTCTGTTACTGCAATCCGTTTAACTTTCTTACGTGGTGTTGATGCTCCTACAGTAGCTTCTTCTTACCGTGAAGCTTTAGTAGCTAACAACGTTAACTTAAAAGACCAAGCTATCGCTCAATTTTTAGCAAACGTTGAAAAAGGTGGCGATGCTGCTCAAGGTAAATCTTTTGTTATGCTTTTAGTATTAACTAAAGAAGGTGGCACAAAATTATACTACGAAGATACAAAAGACCAAGTTTCTTTAGTTGATGGCCCACGCGCTTTACAACAACAAATCCTTTCTATCTGGTTAGGCAACTCTGCTGACTCTGGTTTAGAAAAATTAAAAAAATCTTTATTACAACCAGTTTACTAATTTTAAACGTCTAAAAGGGTGTATTAGATGAAACATTTATTATTAGTATTAACAATCGCAGTTGGTTTTTCTGGCTGCGGTAAAGTAAAAAACGTATTAGATAAAGCTGAAACTATTCCAGATAAAATGGATAACTTAAATAAAGGAATGGGCGAAACAAACGCTTCAGTTCGTTTACAAAAGTTAGGCGTTTTTGAAGGTATGGTTTTAGACCACGATAACTACGAAATGTTAGCGCCGTTTCCAGCTGATTTAATGACGGGTGGTAAATTCTTAGGTGAAGCTTTAACAACTGAAGAAGCTTTAATGTGGGTTTTCAAATCAATCAAAAAAATCAACACTTACGACATCAACAGCAATCCTTTATTAGATGCTTCTGATGAAAAAGTTCAGGCTAAGTTTGACCACGATAAGTTAGGTCTTTACATGGCTGTAACAATCGTTTGCGGTTACTTACAAGACAGCGTTATCGACGATATCGTTCAACGTATTTACACGTCTGACCGTTTTTCTGAGACGGGTTTACAAATCTTAGCTTTACGCGCGAAATTCTACAGCGATGTGATGTTAGGTGGTTCACTTTACACAGAAAAATTCTCTACTTTAGGACACGTAAAAGAAGCGATCGATTACAATACAAAAATCGAACGTATTGCTCGTTTACCGTACCCACAAGCGATCAAAGTATCTATCGTTGGTATGCTAACTCCTGAAATGAATGAAGCTATGTCTGTGCAATTTGATCCAGCTATCGTGAACGCGAACTGGTCAAAAATTAAAACATTAGGCGAAGCTGGTTTTGAAGTTAAACCTTTATCTGGCAACAACACAGCTGACCAAGCTGAAGCTAAAAGACAAAGAGACGTATTTAACTCTTACATCTCTTTCTTAAATGGCAAAATCGAACAAGCTCAAAGCTTAAACTAAGATTTTAAAATTTAAAGTTTAGTTATAAACCCACACTTTTCATCGAAGTGTGGGTTTTGTTTTTTTAAAACAGGTATCCATCAAGCCAGATATTTTTGCTTATTTTGGCCTTTAGCGGTTTTTCGCCGGCGTCAATGGCATCAGGGGTTCTGATTTCGTAAAGAGCGTAAGGTGATTCACTATGAATCGTTCCGATCGGTGGACGGTGGGTGTACATCGACTGTTCGTAGGAATAAATTAAAAATTCATTCTGCTTTGATTGATCATACGAAAACTTAACCATCGACTGAAATACTTCGGGGTGTTCAAAGAACAAGAAATGTAAAAACTGAAAGTTTAACGCCTGGTCTTTTTGGGTGCGTGAGAACGGGCGAGTCAGTTTTCTGCCAACACCGAAAAACGACGCAAATTTTAAGAACTGGCGAAAATTGTCTGATTGCTGGTTGTAAGACTGCGGAAAATACTCTTGAAGCAGTGATGAACTTAACGGGTAACAAACACCTACGATATTATCTTTAGCATCACGGGCCACAACGAAATTTTTAAATGAATAAATTAAAGAATCTTGAATGAACTTTTCAAGATCTTCGGTCATTGCTTTTGGAACTAAATCCAAAGTTTGCAATTTTTCACTTAAATAACGAATGAATTTCTTCTGGTCTTGTTTTTCTAAAAAGCCCACTTTAATAAAAGGATTTACTTTAAACAATAAAGGATAAAACCCGTGGATTGAAACCAAGTTAAACTTACGGATTAATTCGTATAAAGGTTTATTCGATCTTTTTTGCTTGGTGCGAATGAAGGCGTTAATCGCCTGCATGCTTTCCATGTTAATCGAGGTGATAAAGTGTTCTACTTTTTCGGTCGCGATTAATTTTTGTAATTGGGGTAAAAAATGGCGTGACCAGTTTAAAACAGCTTTACGTTGGTGAGAGACCCGTAAATCACAGGCGTAAGCCGTTCTTACAACTTCTTTTTCAGTTTTCATATCCTGAAGTAAGAAGCTAGCTGTTCCTAAGATTTCGTTATTTTGAAAAGCGTTGGTTTCTTCTAAGATATAATTATGAAACTTCTGCTGAAGACGTCTGTAAAGCGAGAAAAAATCGATTTCACGTCTGATTTTGACATCTAAAAGCGCTTGAGTTGGGATTTCGTAAAAGAATTGCCCCAGTTTTTCAGAGTCTGCCGGAGTTGATTCGCGAAGAACTATTTTTTCTTCCACAAAATATCCTGTGTTTGTGTGCGGTGGTTAACAAATCTGGCGGCCGTAAAAAGAAAATCGCTTAAACGGTTTAAATAAATTAAAACGGGCTCATAGTGAGCTTCTTGCATAGCGATTTCAGACGATCTACGTTCACATCTACGGCAAAGGGTGCGCGCGACGTGAAGGTGCGAACTTAAAACGTGACCCGTTGGTAAAATAAAATTCTTTAAAGGTTCAAGTTCGGCTGTCATTGTATCGATCATTTTTTCTAATTGGGGAGTGGCCTCTGAATCTAATTGTGGAAGTTTTTTGAAAACTTCAGCGTCAGCTGTGGCTAACAAACTTCCGATAACAAACATATTGTTTTGAATATCAAAAAGCAGGCGGCGTAATGAAGTGTTGCTTAGATTCAACTGTTCGTTGTTTTCAAGCAAGCTATAGATCAAACCAAGATAAGAGTTTAGTTCGTCAGCAGTGCCGTAAGCTTCAACACGCGGGTTGAATTTTTCGACGCAACTGCCATCAACGAGCCTGGTTGTTCCTTTATCTCCGGTTTTCGTATATATTTTCATATATTAATTAGCTAATGTCTTTTAGAGTTAGTCAAGTTTAGGGGTGTATAACAATCATGTCAGAGCCGGTTATTCCATTTTTTGTAACGATGCCACATTCAGGAGAGAAAGTTCCTGATGAGTGCACTTGGTTACATAATCTTGATGAGAAAATTCTAATGTGCGATGTAGATCGCTACATCGATGTTATTTACGAACCGTCTCTTAAAAAACTTCACGTGCCTTACCATAAGACGGAATGGCACCGATACGCCGTGGATTTAAACCGTATTCCACAAGATATTGATTGCGACTCTGTGATCGGCAGTGAAAACAAATCGGGCTCGAACAGCCGTGGTTATCACTGGGTTGTCACAACTTTGAACTATCCTTTAATGCAAAGCCCCATCACAAAGGATCTGCATAATAAGTTAACTGACCTTATATATACACCTTTTCATGATGGCGTGAAAAAGCTGTACGCCGATTTTAAGAAGAAGGGGTTTGAGCACGTTTTTCATTTAGACGCGCACTCGATGCCTTCTTTAGGTACAAATCAACATAAAGACCCGGGTCAGTATCGTGCTGATATTGTAATCAGTGATAACCTGGGTGTGAGCTGTGATAGCCGTTATAAGGATTTAGTGATTGAAGCTTACAAAAGCGTGGGCTTTTCGATCAGCTACAATTGGCCGTACATGGGTGGGCGTGTGACCCAACAATATGGTCAGCCTGAGATCGGTCAGCAAGCTCTGCAAGTGGAGTTAAATCGTGCCTTATATATGGACGAAGTAACGAAAAAAATAAAACCAGATTATGTTGTTGTTCAAGAGCAAATATTCAAGGCACTTGATATCGTAAAAAGAGAACTTCCCAATTTGAAAATCTAAGAGTACGTTTTAGCTTGCTGAAAGCGAGTTTTTAATAATCATGCGATTTAAAAATCCATTGATGCAGAAGTTCTGGAGATTTTCTACATCATTTCAATTAGGTATTCCTGTTCTTGTGGCTCTCACGATTTTAATTATGTGGGGCACCATTGTTGAATCACAGTACGACGCTTTTGCCGCGCAAAAGTTGGTTTATCAAAGTTGGATGATGTATCTGACGATGGGGTTATTAATTTACAACCTAACAATTGTAATGGTTGATCGTCTGCCGTGGAAAAAGCGCCATGCACCGTTTATCTTAGTTCATATCGGAATTATTCTTATTATTGTTGGCGGATATGTTACGCAAAAGTACGGTCTTGATGGTTCGATGATGCTTCCGATTAACGGTAAAAATAACTA
>CAMLRE010000196.1 GCA_946482355.1 uncultured Bdellovibrio sp. | reverse complement strand
CACGTAAATGAATTAATGCGTTTAGGTGCTGACATCACTCCAAAAACTCAGGTAGCCGTTGTGCGCGGCAAACCAGGTGGATTATCTGGCGCCCCAGTAATGGCCACAGATCTTCGCGCCTCAGCAAGTTTAGTGTTAGCAGGCTTAGTAGCCAAAGGCGAAACTCTAGTAGGACGCATCTATCACTTAGACCGCGGTTACGAAAACCTAGAAGGAAAACTTTCTTCACTAGGCGCAAAAATCAAACGCGTCCAATAAGCAAAAATTAAATCAAAATGAAAAACAAAAAAGGAACCGCCAAAAGCAGTTCCTTTTTTTATTTCCTAAAAAGAACGCCGAAGGCAGTTCGCCTATATTTCATGAATCGAAGAGATGATTTTTTTCATCACAATGAAATTTAGCAAGGCGCAAGGAGAAGGCCCTAGTTCTACTAGGCCGCCGACGCAGCAACGCAGTCTAAATTTTATTGTGGTGGAAAAAATTTTGGGGGAAAAAAATTAAGGCAAGTTCGAGGAGGGGCCACAAACTTGCCTTTTAAAAACCGCTGCTGTTACCAGCATGATTTTGAACTTAAGAATCTATATTTACCAAACAAAGCTCTGAGGCCTATCCTGGGAGGGGATCCTGAATACTGCTATTCAGAGATCTTCGCTTGGTAATCAAAAACCGTAGTCGAATCTGAAAACGAAGTTGCGTTTACTGCTTGCTCGTCGCTGATGGCCTTAGCTTTCGCTGAGATCACCAAAACTGCGATGATGTATGCAACTGCAACCCATTTCATGTGAAGTTGTTAAAGCAACTGATGTGCCAACTTGAGACAGTTCTAGACCTGTTTAATTTCTTTAGAAATCCCTAATGAAATCAAGCGGTTCCAAGTTGGAACTGCCGCCTGGTTCCATTGATGGACTTTGGTCATAAGTTGGGTCCGATTTTTTACGATTTGAATGTCAGAATTTCGAATCCATTTCATAATAGATAAGTGGGAAAAAGAGTAAATTTTAACGATCAGTGGAGAGTCAAAATGGAGAATGGCCAAATCAAGGGGCCGTTTCCAAGTGAATCTATCAGTAAGATGATTGTTGAAGGTATCTTAACGGGCCAAGAAGAAGTGGCTCAGCACCCAAGCGCTGAATGGCGTCCACTGGCTAAAGTTCATGAATTTTATGAAGCGCTTTTAGAGTCTTTAGAAAATCCAACTGAGCGCGATGAAAAAAAAGCAGCGAAGATGGATGCTGAAACGCAGATTCAATCAAAGCCCACTGAAGACGTTGTCGAAGCCCCGCCTGATGTAGAAGAAGTTCCTGAATTCAAAGACGAAATCAAACAACTCGTCGAAGAAGAAATGAAAAAACCGGTGGCGGTTGTTCCTGATCGTGCTGTGGCCCGCACACCAGGCATTTCATCAATTACCCCGGCTGACAATAATGCCTTGTTAGTAGCTCGTGACCAACAGCTCACGATCGAAATGCAGCAATTAAAAAGTATTCAGGCTAAAGAATCTAAAAAGTTCTTTCCATTTATTATTATAATTATTCTTGTGGCGGCAGGTCTTTACTGGGTTTTAAAACCGGGAGCAAAAAACAACAGTGGCTGGGTTTTAATTGCACCAACCCGTGGAGCAGAAAAAACATTAACTGCACCAGAAATTAAATCTCTTAAAGCAAAAGCGATTCAGCTTATTAAAAACGGAACCTTAGAAAACACGCGTGATTCACAAAAGTTTTTAGCGCAAGCTTCTGAAAATTCTCCGAATGATTTAGAAACTTTAGGTTTACTATGTGTGGTGTATGAACAGCTGTGGCCCTACACGAAACAAAATTCAAACGATTTAAAAGCGATTACCGTCGTGACTCAAATGGCGCGCACGGTGAATCCGATTTCAAGTTACTCAGATGCTTGCCAATCAGTTTACCTATTAGCTAAAGGCCAACCGCGCGATGCACGCGGTTTGATTGAAAGAACACTTGATCAACAATCGGGTGAAAGATTTATTTTATTTCCGTTCTTATATCTGATGAAGGGTCAAATCCTTGAAGATATGGGAAATCACATCAGCGCTGAAGCCTATTACGTCGAAGCCGTTAAATCGTTTCCTGGCTGGGCATGGGCGCAGTTTGCTTTAGCGCGTTCATATTACAAACAGGGTAAAATCAAAGAAGCTCAAGATGCCTACACAAACATTCTTCGCGATTACCCAGAACATAAAGGCGCTCTTTATGGCATGGGCTTAATTGAATTAAAAAATTCAAGCGCAGAAAAAGCGTTGAACTTTTTTGGCCGCGCGTATGCAATTGACGGAAAACTTCCGAAGAGCTTTCACATGGATGCACTTCAAGAATACATCCAGTTATTAATTTCTAGAAAAGATACTTCAAAAGCCTTAGATGTCGGTCAGTTTGCCCTAACGATCAGCCCAAGCCACAGAGCCATTAAAGAACTTGTGATGTCACTAGGTGGTGAAGACCGCGGAAACAACCAATCAGCAGAATTAGTTTTCTTAGGCGATCAATTCGCAAGATCGGGTGACCACTTAGCTGCGCAAGCGCAGTACAAAGCGGCATTTGAATTTGATAAAACAAATGCAGAGCCCGCACTAAAAGCTGCGAAAAGTTTATGGGCAATTAACCAAACGCGTGAAGCCTTAATGTGGGTCGACCGTGCGATCCGAGCTGATCCGAAACTTTCTCAAGCTTATGCGCAAAAAGCAGATTACCTTTCACAAAAATATGCTTTCGGCGAAGCCAGCAAAGCTTTGTTAGACGGTCTTAAAGCCGGCGGGCAAAACTTTGATATCGTAAAAACCCAGGCGCTTGTTGAATTTCGTAAAAACAGCATGACGACGGCGATCACTTACGGCGAAAAAGCTGTAAAAATGTATGACGCTGATGTTGAGCTTTTAAGTTTAATCGCAAATGCGAATATCAGTCTATTTTTAAATTCTCCGTCGCGTACAAAAGAAGAAGAAAACCGTAAAGCAAAATACTTAGAAGATGCCCAAAGATATTCAAGTAAAGCCGTCGATCTTGAGCCCGGTAAACCTGAAGCGCAGATTACTTATTCAAAATATCTTTATGCCAAACAAGGTAATATCGCCGCTGAAAATAATTTTAAAAAATTAATCGAAACTTTTCCGTACACGATTGATTATCGCTTAGGCTTAGCTGATTTCTATGAACTTCAAGAAAAATACCGTTCAGCTTCTGAAATCTATGCACAAATTGTTGAGGCTGATCCTAAAAACAAAAAAGCCTTAATGGGTTTAGCAAGATCTAACCAGTACATGAACGAGATTAAAACGGCACAAAAATATTTTATGGATGCTGCTGTTCTTGATCCATCTGATGTTGAACCGTTATTTTCAACAGCCCAGCTTGAATTAGAAAATCCGGGCAGTAAAGATGCTAATGCGGTTATTCAAAGTGCTTACAAAAAATTTGAAATGGTTCGAAGAATTAACCCAAGTTACCCGCGTATTTCGTATTTCTTAGCGCGCTGTCATTTTGAATTGGGCGAATTTGATAAAGCTCTTGAGATGATTAAAGAAGAAAAATCAAAAAACCCTGGTATCGCTGATCCATACTTACTGGCGGCTACGGTTTACAACGCTAAAGAACAGTTTAAAGAATGTGCGGCTGAATATTCGCAAGGTATTAAGCTTCGCCCGACATCGGCTGATCTTTACGTTAAAGCGGCCGCTTGCTACCGAAAAAGTGACGCCATGGACATCGCTTTAGACATGCTTGAAATTGCGCGCACTAAAGAAAGCGGCTTTGCTCCCCTGTACCGCGAAAAAGGTTTTATTATGGAAGCCCAAGGCGACCGTAAGCAGGCCAAAGAATTATTCCAACTTTACATCGAACTTTCGCCAAATGCGCTGGACAGAAAACAAATTGAAGATAAAATAGCTTCATTAGGGGGAAAATAGGCCATGACTCTGGGAGAAAAATTCAAAGGCTTTTCAAATGATCTGCAAGTAGGAGCTAAAAATGCTTCTCAAAGCTTTGCCCATGCAATGTTACGCCTAGTGTCCGGTTTCTTTATTGGATTAGTTTTATCGTTAATTATTCAAGAGCTTACCCAATCGGGCACTTTTATGCTGTTGTTTTTAACGCTTGTCTTTACCACAGCCATTTATAAAGCCCTTAGCCGGTTCGGCATGATGCAGATTTTGATCTTTGATCTTATCTGTGTGTTGCTTGGCACTGTGCTTCGCATGTATATTCTGATCGCTCCGGGTAAATAACCCTTTTCTTAAAACCAAGGATTTTTTGTGATTGATATTAAGCTATTAGAGAAAAAAGCTGAAAATGGAACGTCTTACTTTGATGACTACAAACAAGGTTTAATTAATCGCGGCGCTTCCACAGAAATTCTTGAACAGATCATGAAAGCGAACATCACGCGCAAAGAAATGATCAATACAGCTGAAACTGAAAAAGCCCGTCAAAATAAATTAAGCGCTGAAGTGGGCCAATTAAAACGTGAAGGTAAAGATGCTTCGCATATTCTTTCACAAGTTGACCAACTAAAAACACGCGTAAAAGAATTAGAAACTCAGGCTGCTGAAACAGATGCGCAAGTTTACAATTTATTATTAACTATTCCGAACAAACCACACTCTTCTGTTCCGGTTGGAAAATCTGAACACGACAATAAAGTGGTTAAAACGGTTGGCGAGCCAAAGAAATTTTCTTTCAAAGCGAAAGAACATATCGAGCTGGGTGAAAAATTAAATATTTTAGATTTTGAACGTGCTGCTAAAGTCACTGGGGCGCGTTTTACTTTCTTAAAAGGGGCTGCGGCTCAGATGGAACGCGCATTGATCCAATTTATGATGGACATGCACTCTACTCAGCATGGTTATACTGAAATGATTCCACCATTTATGGCGAACAGTAATAGCTTTGTAGGAACTGGTCAGTTTCCAAAATTTAAAGAAGACGTTTTTAAATTAGAAGGCACAGACTACTGCTTAATTCCAACTTCTGAGGTTCCGGTTACCAACTATTATAACAATGAAACTTTAAATGAA
>CAMLRE010000195.1 GCA_946482355.1 uncultured Bdellovibrio sp. | reverse complement strand
GCTTGGAACAATATCGATTTGATTATCGATAAAAGCATTCCAAACTTCGTTAGGTTTTAAATTAACTAAGATAACTTCTTTAGGAGTGTTTTTAGTTATGCGGTAGTGAAGATTGGCTTTTAAAATCCATTTTTCTTTATCACTTGTATCTACATAATATGCGCCACTTGTTTCCTTTAAACTGGAAATTGCAAGTGTTGTTTTGTCGATCTGCTGAGCTGGGATAATTCCAAAATCTGACGTAGTAAGTGCTTTTACGAGGAATGCCTTAAATTTAGGTTTGGGAGTGATGACCAATTTATCATTCTGAACTTTTACAGCATCACAGTCTCTAAAAACGTCTTCAACAGAGTTTATTTCGCATAATAACTGTTTTAAATTTATATGAATATTTGAATCTAGTTTTATAAGGCGTCTAATTGAGACTGCTGCATCATAAGCATCGATAAAATGTCCTGATGTTGTTCTCGCTTTCTTTCCAAACTCGAAAATTAAAGAACGGTCTTGCCAGTAGAATTTTGTCGCTACACTTGCTTGAATTTGTCCGACTTTGTCGTGTTCAATTAAGCCACTAAAGAGGTTATTACTCAGCAAAGCTTGTTCAGCAGATATGACTTGTGCTGGATCAACCCTTGGAACTGAGTTATCCCCAAGTGCGACTCCAACTCGAATTTTATCGATAGATTTTTCCGAAAAGTTATTTGAGATTAATAAGTAGGCAAGGGTGGCAACTAGAGTTGTTGCCACCAATTTAATCATGGCTTTGTCCTGTTAAATTGTTTTTGCCACCACCTTCACCTGACCATCCGCCGCCACCACCGCCACCACTGCCATTTTCTCCGCCTTTGTCAATCATCAGACCAGAACCTTTAAGTTTATAATGCTGTTGGTTTTTGGAAGGATTTTTTAGTTGGATACTATTTGCTGTAGAGTCATTACTGTTAGCGGCTTCTAAGAGCATGTTATTACTCTTTAAATTTTCAATTAACTCAAGTGTAGAAGTAGACGGAGTAATAAGTTGAATAGTCACTTCATCTTTTTCACTGTTAATCGTAATTTCTTGAGAGGGTTGAACCAGATGTTTTTGGATTATTGGTTCCATAAACAGACCTTTTTTGATAACTACGGTAATCGTTTCAGCTTGGGCCTGTGTTTGAAGAGCTGTGAAAAGACTTAACGCTAAAATACCAGTAAATTTCATTGTGTTCCTCGATAGATCAATTGTTAAAGTTTTTGAATGTTGCAACTCTTGAGCCGTAGGTTTTATGTCTTTAGCTAAGCTATATGCTTTTTTATTTACAAAGCCAGTGTAAAATCTATGTACAGCGTATATTATATTTTCATTCCTTCATAATATTCCAAAAAGCTGTACTTGCAAAAAGTTTAGATTGATTCACCTTAAAATGATTGCGTGCAACAGCTGTGTAAGGGGCTTTGAATAACGGCACAGTCACGCCATTTTCTAAAGCTTTAAAGTGCAGCTCCTGAAGCATTGATAAACGCTTAGATTCATCATCAGTATCAATATATTTTTTCATCCACTCTGCGGCTTCAGAATCGGTTGTGCCAAAACTACCTTGAGTAAAGTTACTTCCAATCAAAGCCAGACTTTCTTCGTAAGCCGAGTCAGTGGCCCCGAAAAATAAATCCAATCGATCTTCGGGTTTTTGCATGTAGGGCCGTTGGTCAGTTAAAACGGGATCAATTTCTGAAATATCTTTGAATGGCGCATATTTGTTAGCGACAGAGCGGTAAAAATAAAACTGGGGTTTTCTTTTGAAAACTCCGGCTTTGGCGCGAGCTCTTAAAGAATTAATTTGAGCTTCTTGTTCTTGAGATAAGTGCCCGTAGCCCACATCAGAAAAAATCTGATTCGTTTCTTTAGATGAAATCGGAAGTGTGTATTTTTCTTTCATAACTTCTCTAAAACGTTCACCTAGGTACAGGCGTTGTTCAGCTGTAAAGTCACGTAAAGCCTTTGGTGAAAATTTAATAAAGTAAAGTTTTAAATCCATTGTTGTAGCCATTGAAACATCAGGCACAGATTTAATTTGCTTCAGAACGTCGGCATCAACAGGCGATATTGTAGTTACAACATCAATTTTATTTTCAACAAAGGCATTCCAGATATCATTCGGTGCTAAGTTAACTAGAATAACTTCTTTAGGTGTTGTTTCGTTAATACGGTAATGAGCATTGGCTTTTAAAACCCATTGTTTGTCGTCTCTCGAATCTAAGTAGTAAGCCCCACTTGTTTCTTTAAGACTTACAATATCTAAGGTCGTCTTGTCGATCTGTTGTGCTGGAACAATTCCAAAATCCGAAGCGGTAAGAGCTTTAAGTAAGAAATGTTTAAACTTCGGATCTTTCGGTGCGATAACCAGTTTTTTATCTTGAACTTTGACTGCATCGCAATCAGAAAAAACCTCTTTAACATTTTTGATATCGCACAGTAAAAGTTTAAGATTGACGTGAATACTTGAATCTAATTTTATTAATCTTCTAATTGAAACGGCCGCATCGTTAGCATCAATAGCATGTCCTGAAAAGGTTTTAACTTTTTGGCCAAATTCAAAAATTAAAGAATGGTCTTGCCAGTAAAACTTTGTCGAAATACCGGCTTGAAGTTGGCCAAACTTATCGTATTCAACAAGTTTGCTAAATAGGTTAGTCACAAGCAGGGCCTGATTGGCTGATTGAACCTGCGCGGGGTCAACTTTGGCTACAACAGATTCATGAAGGCCTACGCCCACTCTGACTTGATTAATCGTTTTATCGTGAAAGTACTTCGCCGAAAAAAGGTAAATGGTTACAGCGGCTATAAAGGCCGCTGCAAGGCGTATTTTTCTCATAGTTAAAAGCAAACCACGCCATGGGCGGTTTTAAAACACTTCGGAAATTTCGCAGGTGGTTTATCCTCGCCATTTTGGTGTGGAGTACAGTCCAAATCATATTTTTTACAAGTGCTAGGAAGAATATCCATTCCACCGCCGCCACCTTCGTCGATCGGGCCTATTTTAGGACCGCCGCTGCTTCCTGGAATTCCAAATTTAGGTTTTTTCTTGCCGGCACATTGTGCCCCTAAGCAAGTGTCTTCAAGAAACTCATAGTTTTCACTGACTTTAGTTAATAAATTAGCGGCTTCTAAAGCATTAATATAATCGATAGTTTCAGTAGTAGGTTCGACGATTCTGATAATGGCTTCATTAGAACTTGCAATTGTTGCGACGGCTGCAGCAGGCTTAACTAAAAGGTTTTGTACCATTTCATCTTGCAGAAGATTTTTGGCTATTTTAACTTCAACAACGTATTTAAGCGTGAAGAGATTTTGAGCCTGAGCCTGCAAAGTTAAAAATAAAGCCAAAAAAAGAAAACTTAGAAATTTCATATATTTTTACTTAGCAAGGATTAAGCCGGGGATCCCGGCTTTCATAAGCTCTACGGGCTTTTTTAATTATAAATCAGAGTAAAAGATATCGACGATGTCCACTAGTTATACAGTCGATATCTCGCTCATGTTTTATATCAATTATTTTTGATTCTGTTCGTAGATACGGCAAAGATCAGCGTTCGCTTTAAAGAAGTTTTCTTGCTCTTCAAGCTCTTTCTTCGTCACAGAAAATACTGAAGTGTCGCAGTGATTTTCAGCCACTAATTCTTTGATCGCTTTCATTTCTTCAGGCACTAAGCTTAAGCCCCAGAATGATTTGATTTTTAACCAGTCTTTTAAGTATTCACATTTGTACTCTTGTTTTGGCGGCATGTAATCTTCAGGTGTTTTGGCACTTTTTTCGTTATTCTCGTCGCCACTTGCTGAGATTAAATGGTTTTTATAACCAAGATAGTTTCCATATAAACAACGTTCTTTAAACGTCCATTTATAAGCTCCGGAAACATAAGCCTCACGAAGTGGAACCATATGGTCGATTTGAATTTCGGCTTGCGCATCGGTCATTGTAACTCCCGAATAAGGGTCAACCCATTCACCGTGAGCCACAGAGCACTTGTTATCTTCTTTTAAAACGATAGTTCCGACATTATCGCGCACTAAAACTTTATTACGCGTATTAAAACAATCGCCACTTTTTTTATTTTTAACCCAGCCACCGAAATGTTTAATGCGGTCATAAGCTTCGACAGTCACTTCTGGATTTTCGCGGTATTCAAAATCTAATAACGACATGGCTTCGTTATTTTTAGCGATCAAGTTATCCATTAAAAACATATTAAGACTTGAAACAATTGAAATCACTTTGTCGGCCAGTTTGTGAATTTTAATATAATAAACTTTGTTTCTAGGTGTGTATGGTTCAAACGCTTCTTCCGGTAACGTTGTAGGCGCAGCACCAATCACAACATCAGTAGATCCTGTTAATCCAGAACCTTCTTGCAGTTGGGCGTAAGCTAAATTGCTCGTAAGCACCACGGCCAAAATAGAATTGATAATCATAGGCTTTTTCATAGAGTCCCCCCAGCCTTTGCTCCAGTTGCATTGAACTGAAAACTGAGCAAAAATATCAAAGGTGAGAGAAAATTTCTAATTTATCAGCAATTTTCTTTTGTAACTAAACACAACCGCGGAGAATTCATGAAAAAAATCCTAGCAACGTCAATTCTATTTACACTTTTTGTCACTGCATCTGGCTGCGGTCATATGTCGGGCCACAAACACGATCATAGCTCAGGCGCTGCTTGTGCGTGTGATAAAGCGGGTGCTAAATGCGCTTGTGGTACAGAAGCAAAAGCTTCTACTGAAAAATGCACTGAGTGCGCCGGTAAGTAATTACCTTAGTTTATTAAGCTACTTTAAACGAACCCTAGAGATGAAGAGTCTTTAGGGTTTTTTATTTCCCATTATCACACAAAGTCGTTCCAAATATCCCTTAAGAGCAGCCTGAAATTCAGCTTAAAACTAGAGTAAACATACTATGAGTTAGTGTGTTGAGACGATAATTCATTATAAAAATCAAGTACTTACGAAAAAATCAAACGATTGATTAAATTTTTACTGCTTTTTAACCGATGCTAAGGTAGCT
>CAMLRE010000194.1 GCA_946482355.1 uncultured Bdellovibrio sp. | reverse complement strand
CCGTTTCGATTATTTTATCACTGAAACATTTGAAGCTGGTCTTGAATTAACGGGTAGTGAAGTAAAATCACTGCGTTTAAAGCAGATCACTTTTAAAGATTCGTATATTTCGTTTATTAAAGACGAAGCGTTCTTACAAAATGCTCATATCGCTGAATACCGTGCAAGTAGCTACAATAACCACGTTCCTGAGCGTTTACGTAAATTATTATTACATCGTAAAGAGTTAGATAAAATTTATGGATCGTTGCGTGAACAGGGATTAACTTGCGTGCCTTTAAAAATTTATTTTAAAGATGGTCGTGTAAAGTTAGAGATCGGCTTAGCTAAAGGTAAAAAGCTTCACGATAAGCGTGAGTCGATTAAGAAACGTGACGTTGATCAGCAGCTTCGTCAGGCGAAAGCTCGATCACGTTAGCATAATCAATCGCTTGACGGGTTAAGATGCGTGAAAATAAAAAGAAATTCACGATGCCCGTCATCACCGTACATACTCCAAATAGCAATAAAACCCAGTTGCGTTCGAATTCTAAATAGCTGCGTAAGTTATACGAGTGTGGAATATTATTTTCAAAGAAAGCGTAATTTTGCAGAGACCAGTAAATCACCGGTGAAAGAACTATAGCTTGAAGTAAAGCGCTTACTAAAGCGTACTTCAAGGTCGCACCATGGCGTTTAGTTAAGCTTTGATGCTTTTCTAAAAAGAAATTCCAACGGGGCTTACGTTTTCCGAAGTGTAATCCAATCTGCATACGTATCAGTTTAAATTAAAATCTATTGTCATCTAGTCCATGATTTATAAGAATAAATATATGAAACAATATCTTTATATTCTGTTCTTTAGTTGTGTCGTTTTGGGCTGCCAAATTAAAACTGAGCGCGCCGAAGGTCCTGATGAAAGCAGTGTTTCCGCAGCTGAAAAAACAGCCGCTGAAAAAATGAAAGCCACTGATCCTCGTAAAAACGAGCGCTACAGCCTGACAGAAGACCGTTCTAAATTTGAAGAATTACGTAAAGATATTCCTGCTGAAATGAAAAGCCGTAATGATGAAAAAGCCTTGTATATGGAATGGATGGCAGGCTATGAACGTGAACCGTCTGATATCCGCTCTAAGTATTCAGCGTTAGTTTTTAAAAAGCGCGAAAACTTTAATAAAGACATGAATCAGATTCGTGATCTTTATAATAAAGAAGAAACGAAGAAAAAAGATGCGTTTTCAAAAGCCATCGCTGAAGAACGTAACGAAATCAAAGATCAAAAACTTTCACGCGAAGAGCGCACAGAAGCTTACAATAAAATTGACACTAAAAGAAAAGACTTCTACGCAGAATTACGTGAAGACCGCGACTCTTTTGAAGCGGATTACCGCCAAAAACGAAAAGACTTCGAAGATTACATTAAGGAAAAATCTGATGTCTTTAACGCTCAGTTAAAAGAATACACTGCGAAATTTAATGATCTGAAAAAAGCTAAAGGTAAGTAGGTCGCAAAAAGAAAATTAGTCTTCGTCTTTTTTACTGCGGGCGATGCGATCAACTTGAATTAGTGTTTGGTGAAGGGTCGATAGAAGCCCTGCCTCGATATAGCCGAATTTGATTCCAACGATCTGCATGTTTAGTTCTTGATAAAACTTAGTAAACGCCACAGTCGCATCTAAAGTGACGCCACCGAATTCTAATAACTGCACCCAAATACGAATATCTGATTCAATCGGAAGATCAATAGCACTTGTGGTTTTGATTCCCACTTTGCAGCCGCCAAGACTGATATCTTGTAATTCATATTTAAATCTTGGGTGATCTAAGATTTTAAATTCATGAGTTAAATTCATTGGCACACTAAAACGAAAGTTCGCGCGTCTTTGAATTTTATAAATCTTTTCTGGAAATTTAACTAAGTAGTAATTATCTGACGTCGACATTTTCGCACGAAAGAAATGCGGTTCGCCACCACAAGTAAATGTGCAAAGAATATTTGTCGTTTCGTAGTCGTACGGATATTTTTTAAAAATAGCTAAATCTGCGCCATCAACTTTAACGAACGAAGATTTACTGTGAATGTCATAAATTTTAAAAGTTACTTCAACATTGTTGTCGGCAAGGTAATGAACAATATCTTGATAGGCGTGGCTATCAAGCGGAGTGAAATAATTCACCATATTGTTGTCCATGTTTACCCCTGCTTTATCACTGTCACCCCGGGGTGACTTTTATCCACGTTACTTCGTTTTTATTGTGATAAAGTCTGACTATTTTAGAATCAGGTATTTTCAGTAATTTTTCAATAACTTCGAATGGGGTATCGCCTTTAAATTTGATCGTACAAACAAAATTTCTTACGCGACTATGGGCCAGCCAAAACTCGATGGTTTCATGAATTTTTTCAGGCGTGCAGATCAGATCCGAAAAAAACCATGTCACATCTTTGTATTCATCGGGGTTAATTTTAAAAGCATCCCCCTGAACGTGGGTGATATTTTTAATTTTTTTAATCTGCGGAGCCAGATCGGCGCGATCAAACGTATAAACCTTTTTAAAATACTGGCTTAGAACCCAACTCCAACCGCCAGGGGCTGCGCCGATTTCTAAAGCGCAATCATCTTGTTTGATTTTTAACTGCTGAGTCGTAAACACTTCCCAAAGTTTTAAGTAAGCTCTGTTGGGTGGAAACTCTTTATCTTCTTCAAACTCATGCCACCCGGCAGGATAGGTTTTTTCAGGCGCCAGCGAGTAAATCACTAAATCTTGGTAAGTTGTCCAGATGTAATATTTAAAGTTAAACGGTTTAGTTACCGGAAACTTAATTCGCTTTTCTGGAATTTGTTTTAAACGGCCTAATAAGCTTTCAACGGCTTTGTTTTTTTCAGTTTTGTAATGATAGCCAAAGATGTTTAAGGCTTTAAGTTTTAGCTGCAGCTCTTTATCCGGAATAGCTGAATAACAATCGCGCCAATGATCTTGCGCCCAGATAATTTGTTGATCTGTCGGTTCGATAATAAATAATTTTTCGGTTTTTATATAGACTTTGATTTTTTTAACCAAGAGCTCTTTTTCAAGCTCTTGGTTAAATTTAAGAAACGGAATTATAACATTGAAATTAAGCTGCGACTTTTTGAGCTGGTGATAATAATCCATGTTGATTTAATGCGTTTGTACACAGCTCCCAAAATTTTTCTTTTAATACGATCTCTTTAGCATTGTATTTCAATTTTGGAAATGTTCCTGCATAAAAATGATCGCAGAATTCATTTTCGCTTGTTCTTACGAATTTCATCAACATATTAAAATGCACATCAGTAAACGGTCCTGAAATTAACATTTTACGAAGTGCGCTCTCAGGTGTGTTAACTAAGAAACTATGTAATAGATTGCCGTCATAAATCGCGCTCATGGAGCCTCCTTAAAGATTAACTTGTTTGGCCTTACGCCAGTTACTATCTAGACTATCGGCCAGAGCGGGGCCCATATTTAATAATATTTTAAATTCAATTTAATTGAGCCTAATCACACACTTAGGTCGTCTCAAAATGGTGCAAATAGCCTAAAGTGACCAAGCTTGTAACGGTCGTGAAGTTTCTTCATGAAAACGCCCTGTAAGAACCACAATTTGAGAGTGAAAAACAGCTGCCATTTTCCTTTGCAACTGGCTTGGTGTAAAACCGTAGCCCTATGGCAACAGACAATCAAAATACCGGCAATACAAATTCTGAGGGGTTAGTTCATCCTCATATCGAAATCGAAAACCGTTCGCAGGAACTTCACCGCGAATTAAGTTTAAGCGAAATCACAACCATTGCGTTACGCAACTGGCCGCTATTTTTGGTTTTATTGGTAGCCACATCAGCCATCGGCTTATCGTTCTACAAATGGAAAAACCCATTCGTTGCTAAAACAACAATCATCATTAACGACAATCAAAACTCGCAACTGCAATCGTTTTCAATGGCGTTAGCCGGTAATGCCAAAACAAACGAAGCAAAAAAAGCGAATTCAACAGCACAAAAACATTTAGAGTATTTTAAAACCACTGAGTTCTTACAAAAAGTTTTAGATGCCGCTAACAGCACGGGTGCCAACGCGCAGTTAACGTTATCTGAAAAATCAGGTCAAAATTTATTTTTCTCACAAGTGATGAACGATAAAGTGGGAATGAGTGAAGAAGAAAAATTAAAAGCCTACCAAAAATTAGATCGCATGCTTTCGTTCAAAGTTAAAAGCGATTATGAAATTGAAATCTCATCGTCTGATGATCAAAAAGATTTAGCTTTATACATTACAAACTTAACTACGACAGTGGCGTTACAAAGCTTAAAACAAAACGAAGCGTCTGATATTCAACAAATCAACGACCACTTAACAAAAGAAAAAACAGCGGTTGATGCCGAGTTATTAGATTTAAACACGAAAATGGCTAAGTTTAACGACCGCCCAGAAAATTTAATGTCGTTAACTTCAATGGATAAAATCGGCGAGTACTTATCAACTTTAAAAATTGAAAAGAACGCTGTGATGCTTAAGCTTGCTGAAAACAACAAGTTAATTCAAACATTAAGCGCTAACAGCAATGGTCGCCGCGAGAGCGAACTTTACGGTAACAACGGCCGTATTCAGGCTTTAAAATTAGAAAACGAACAATTACGCGCTAAACTTGGTAATCTTCAAGCCGCTTTTGATCGCACATCATCAGAAGCTAAAGGTATGCCTTACGCAGCCCAAATGTACGAAGAGTTAAAAAAACGCGCTGATCTTCAATTAGCAAGATTTAAAGAATTAACTGAAGGTTTATCAAAAGTTGAGGCGTTAAAATTAGCAGCGGCTAATAAATATGAAATCTTAGAAAAAGCCCGCATTGATAAAGTAGTGCCTGCGGTGCCATTAACTGTGGTGTTATTCTTAGCGGTGTTAATGTCGCAAGTACTTGGCAGTTAAATCATCTACTTACGCGCGATCTGGAATTCAAATATCGTAACCGCTGAATCTACTCGTAAAGTGGTGGTGCTTGATAGCCATTCATTAGATCCACGTGTGATTATTGAAAATTCA
>CAMLRE010000193.1 GCA_946482355.1 uncultured Bdellovibrio sp. | reverse complement strand
TTTGCAATCCTAAAATGCCGCGGATCTTTAATCCCGGTTGTGGTTCAAACTGCACTCGTTGAAATTTAGTTTGATCGGTAACGTCGAAATCCACATAGATTTTGCTTAAAAAACTCTCCCAGTATGAAAGGCTATAATGCGCTTCGCACTTTGCTGGCACTAATTCTGGTGATGAAAAACTAAGCTTACATTGCTCAGAAACGTCTAAAGACGGTTGCCATCCCTTTGTTGCCATCATTCGCGTGTAAAGCCACTCGGGATAAACTGATAATTTCGGTGAATTATTAATCACTGAATATCCGGCGAACGCTGGACCAACAGCTAAAACTATAGCCAAAACAGTTAGACGCATGAGAGTCACATATAGAGTTTTAGCTCGACAGTTCATAGTTGTTTTTCTACAATACTTTCATTTTAAAGTCTACAAAGACAAATGTTACAGGAGAATAGCTCATGCCAGCTCAAGATAATTTAAATCCACACGCTAACGCTCATTTGCAAGGACCTTTATTTCAAAATGCCCTTACAACCATTAACGAAGCAGCGAAATTAATTAACTGCGATCCAAATATTTTAGAGCGTTTACAACAACCTCGTCGTTGCGTAACTGTTTCTGTTCCGGTTCGTATGGATGACGGTTCAGTAAAATGTTTCACTGGTTACCGCGTTCAGTACAACTCTACACTTGGCCCTTACAAAGGCGGTATCCGTTACCACCAAAACGTAGACTTAGCTGAAGTTGTTGGTCTTGCGGCTTTAATGACTTTCAAAAACTCTGTATTAGGTATTCCTCTTGGCGGCGCTAAAGGTGGTATCTGTGTTGATCCAACAAAATTATCACGCACAGAAAAACAAAACTTAACTCGTCGTTACACTTCTGAAATCGCTCCATTCGTAGGCCCTACTAAAGATATTCCAGCTCCAGATGTTGGAACTGATCCTCAAACTATGGCTTGGTTCATGGACACTTACTCTCAAGAACAAGGTGGCTATGCACAACCTGGCGTTGTAACTGGTAAACCTGTTGAGATCGGTGGATCTTTAGGCCGTAACCATGCAACGGGTTTAGGTGTTATCTACACTTGTGAACGCGCAATGGAATTAAAAGGCAAATCTATGCAAGGTGCTAAAATCGTTATCCAAGGTTTTGGTAACGTAGGTTCTTTCGCAGCAAAATTTGCAGCTGAGCGCGGTTCTCGTATTATCGCAGTTTCTGATGTTTCTGGTGGTTACTTCAACGGTGACGGCTTAAACGTTCCTGAAATGATGGCTTACGTAAAAGAAAATAAATCATTAAAAGGTTACACAAAAGCTCAACCAATTTCGAATGCGGAATTACTTGAACTTGAGTGCGACGCTTTATTACCATGCGCTTTAGAAGGTCAAATCGACGTTCACAACGCAGAAAAAATCAAAGCTAAAATGATCGTAGAAGGCGCGAACGGTCCTGTATCTGCAGCGGCTACAAAAATTTTAGATAAACGTGGCGTTTACATCGTACCAGACGTTATTGCTAACGGTGGTGGTGTTATCGTTTCTTACTTTGAATGGGTACAAGATATCATGTCATTCTTCTGGGATGAGCACGATGTTGATGCGAAACTTAAAGGCGTAATCCTTAAAGCTTTCGACAACGTTCACAAATTTAAAGAAGAGAAAAATGTTGATATGCGTTCTGCGGCTTTAGCTGTTTCGATTCAACGTTTAGAAAAAGCGATGTTACTTCGCGGTTTATACCCACGCTAGTTCACATGAGCTTACGCAAACCTTGGCTTTTTTTACCGTCAAAGTTAGCGCATGATCTAAGCCCCTACGGTTTAGAATTATATTCACTTCTAAAGGGTTCTGACACTACACCGGTGTGGAACCCTTTTTCTTTTAAAAATCTGATTTTCAAAAATAGACTTGGTATCGCCGGTGGCGTTGATAAAAACGCTGATCATCTTGAAGCTTGGCGCCGTGTAGGCTGCGGCTTCATTGAAGTTGGCACTGTCACACCCCAACCACAAAGCCCTAACCCTGGCGTGATTATGAATCGCGATGTGCAGGCTCAGGCTGTGTGGAATAAGATGGGTTTTCCATCTGAAGGTGCAAAAGAAGTTTATTACAATATCAAAAAATTTAAATCCCACGCGTCTACTCCGGTGTTTGTAAATATCGGTAAAAACCGTGTGACTGAAAATGCTGATGCCCACAAAGATTATTCAGAACTGATTTCGCACTTTGCCGATATCGCTGATGCGTTTGTGGTAAATATCTCAAGCCCGAATACAAAAGGTTTACGTGATTTAGCATCGCGTGAAAACTTCACGGCTTTTATTGCCCCTATTCGTAAACACTATGACGATTTAAAGCTCACGCAGCCTTTATTTTTAAAACTAAGCCCTGATTTAGACCAAGAAGGCCAAGAGACCGTTCTTAAAAGCTCGATGGATCATGGCTTTGATGGCTTTATTTTAACGAATACAACTTTAGATCGTACCCATACGCCCCATTTTCCTACTGAAGGTGGCGTTTCGGGTAAACCGCTTAAAGAAAAATCAATTCAAGCTTTAAACAGCGCTAAAAACATTATTCTTAAACAAAATGAGAAAAAATGTCTGATTTCTGTCGGTGGAGTGATGACAGCAGACGATGTTTTTGAAAGAATAAACCTCGGGGCAGACTTGGTTCAGGTTTATTCAACCTTAGTCTTTGAAGGCCCTGGTTTTTTTAGAAAGGTTTCAAAACTTGCCACACTCCGACAAAAGGACTCCGCAAACTAAGTCCGGTCAGCAAACTGACAACCCAGCTGCATCAAACGGCAAGAAACACACACGCTCTAAAAAGAACTGGATTCCGGTCGTTGCCGGAATTCTAAAAAAAGGAAACACCATTCTTGTTGGCCAACGCCCCGAAACACACACCTTAGGTGGTCTTTGGGAATTTCCCGGCGGAAAAATTGAAATGGGCGAATCACCAGAATACGCTTTACAGCGTGAACTGCGTGAAGAACTGGGCATTGAAGCTGAAATCGGTGATTTAAAAATTGCCTGCACACACTCTTACGGTGATGTCGGAATCTTAATTTTATTCTATGAAGTTTTATTCTGGAAAGGCGAACCCAAAGCTCAGCACCACACGGGCTTAGAGTGGGTTGAACCTTCAACTTTACCGACACGTAATATTCCAGAAGCAAATCGTAAAAACTTACCTCGAATTTATAAGGCGTTTAACTTATGAAAATCTTGATCGTTTGTCCTAAAGTAAACGATCAAGTGCAGTTTCTAGCGAGCGAGCTAGAAAAAATGAGCCTTCATATCGAAATCACTGAAAGCGTTCACCCGCTTCGTTTGTTATTAAACAAGTATGATTTAATTCATTTTATTCACACGGATGACAAAATTGATTTAAAAACTGTGTTATCGGCCTGGTCAGCCAAAGCTTTAGGAACAGCGACAATGCTGACAACTTACAGCCGCTTAGAACCAGGTTTACTGCAGGAATTTGAATTTAACTTTTTTGATTCGATCACTTTACCGTATATTTCTGAATTAAAGAAAATGCGCTTTTACCGTGGGCCGAAATTGATTTTACCCTCGTTTCCACCGGCTGGTTTAGCGGCAAAAAAAGAATTTTCTTTTGAACAAAAGCAGTTTGTTTTTCCGGTCGTTAAAAGCTTTGATGATTTGTTAAAAATTAATCTTCAGGCTTTAACTGTTTTAAATGAGCAAGAAGGATTATTTGTTGATGCTCATATGCTGCGTTCAAAAAAAGAAGCTGGCCAAAGTTCAGCCTTACGCAAAGCCTGGACAGCATTTATAAAAAAACACCCGCAGTTTAAAAACTTTAAATTATTCACTGAAGCTGCCACGTTAAACGAAGTCTTAGACGAAAATTCATCGTACACGTTTATTCACCATTTAGATTTAACCAGCGAACAAGTGGCTTTCTGGATGGAAACAGCTTTAACGTACAATAACTTTTTAATTCTTCACGAAGATCAGGGCTCTGGGCTTTCGAATTTCTGGAAAACAGAAAAGAATTGTTATATTTATTCTCCGCGCTTACCGGCCAGCACCCAGTTGCATGCGATTAATAGCTTTTTAGAAAATGCACAGGGTCCAGCTAAACTGCACTTCGATTTTAGAAGCTCTCTTGATGTTAAACTTAACGAGCTAGCTAGACTTTACACTAAAATCGTTTCGCAAAGAGCTTCCTTAATGCAGCCTGATTCAGCTAAAATGTAATCTATGTCGACATCGAAAGAAAAACTAAGAATCTGCCTCGTCGGACAAAAAATCCAGGTGCAATCACGTTCGTCGGATACTGGTCTTTTATGGCCCTTAGCTCGTGGACTTTCTAAAAAAGGCCATGAAGTTACTATTCTTTCTT
This sequence comes from uncultured Bdellovibrio sp., assembly GCA_946482355.1. The sequence continues at coordinate 680 of CAMLRE010000193.1, read as the reverse complement.
CGACAACACCCTTAAAAAAATCTGAAATCTATCGTGATGGTGTACGTGCGTTTTATTTATTTGAAGGTCAGTCGCATTACAAAACTCAGCGTTTTGTCGATGCTGTTCATAAGAAGTTTATTTCACTTCATATGGAAAAACCTTTCGATATCGTTCACTGTTTAGATGACGGTGGATATAAAATCGGCCGCCATAAAAAGAATTTTGAAACTTGTGTGGCTTACGACGTTCAGGCCACTACAATGGCCGATCTTTTTTCGACGTTAGCTGAAAACGATGGAACTCTTCAGTCGCAGTTTAAAACTTCGATCAAATTAGGTTACCGTTTTATTCACAATTACTTTGCGAAAGATAGAACTTTACTTGATACCGCTGATGGTTTGTTTGTCACAACCCCGCAGCAGCGCACGATCTTAGAGAGATATTTTTTATATCCTGACTATCACACCTATACAGTTCCTTACGGAATTAATTTAGGTGACTTAGCTCCGCGTGAAGAGTCTGCAAATTTTAAATTAAAAATGCAGATTCCTGAAGATTCACAAATTATTTTAGCGGTTTCTGATTTTTCAAATGCCTCTGAATTGCGTCCGCTTTTAAAAGCGTTTGAAAAAATCATTATGAAAAATTCGAACATCTATCTATTTTTAGTTGGCGATGGGCCACGCTGGAAAGATGTT
>CAMLRE010000192.1 GCA_946482355.1 uncultured Bdellovibrio sp. | reverse complement strand
AACTCGTATTGAAAATATTCGCCAATAAAAAAATCAGCATTATCCGGAATACCAACGGCTACACCTAAAAAATTTCTAGTTCCCGTCCAGGCCGTTTCAAACTTTCCGGCAAACTGAGGTTTAAATTTTTCTTCAGCAATCCAGTGAGCTTCATTATTTGAAACAGGCTCAACCATAAAAACAAAATTATAATCTGATTTCGCATTCCAGTTTAAACGAAGCAGGGCCTTACCCTTTTCTTTGTACACTAGACTTCGCTGATCGGTATTAAAATGAAAGAACGGATTAGATGGGTTTAAGATTTCAGCTGGCCCCCATTGGTAAACTTGAAGTCCCACGGTCGTAAAAATGCGGTCAGTTATATATTGTTCGTAAAAAGCGTCTGTAAGATTTAGATCAGTGTCGTTTTTAGATTCATTTTTTAGTGTTGTCTCTGTTTTATAATTTTGCTGGTAAGACACTAACCGTGGGCGAAAAATAATTTTTGCATCGTTAATCAACCACTTAAATTCGGCGCGCTGATCCAAAAACACACTAGTTTCAGGAATATTTAAAACTTCATTGCCAAGATTAATAATAGAATCAGCATAATCACGCTGTTCACCGAATAAATAGGCCTCGTAGCTAAAACCAAATTCAACGTTTTGCGCAAACGCTGATAACGGAAGTAAAACTGCTAAGACCGAAAGCCATTTATACATAAGTTAAGTTATCAATAATTTTGCTGCGAATAATTTGTCGTGTGGCAAAGTATGTCGCAATTGTTCCTACTGAAAGCAATAAAAGAAAAGCAGCAATATACGCTTCAGAGTAAAAAGCGATTCTAAACGCCACAGGTTCAGATAAGATTCCGCCTTTGTATAAAATCTTAACTGAGTTAAAGCCCACGGTTAAAATAACCGCCATGACAGCCCCAACTCCGGTTCCCATGACTGATAGAAATAAACTTTCTAAGAAAAACATTTTAACAACTTGCTGAGGTAAAAAGCCGATACTGCGCATAGTGCCTATTTCGCGCGTTCTTTCTTTAACAAGCTTAACCATGGTATTTAAAACCGAAAGCGTTGAAACAATCACGATCACAATCACGACGAAATTTCTAAAGATTGAAAGAAAATCCATGGTCTTTGTGTACATCTCACCCAAACGGTGATCTTGCCAGCGCTGGGCCTGCAAATAATTTTTATCTTTTAATACCGTGTTATTGATATAATCCACTATCGAATTAACTGATCTGCCTGGAACCTCTAAAGTAATAAAACTTACCTTATCGGTGTTCATCAACGTTTGTGCCGCTTCAAGTGAAGTTTGAATATATCTATCATCGACGTCTTTATAACCAGCATCCATCAACGCCACAGCAGACAGATCAACGGCGTTAAGTTGCCCATCAACAGTTGTGGTTGAAATTTGTAAGTCTTTCGTTAAACAATCAAACGGCTTATCAACTTCTGCATAACCACCATAAAAAGTTAAGGTATTTGGATCTTTCACCCAGGTGCAGGCAAGCTTTCTTGCAAGACCTTGTCCTAAAGCTCCCACAAACGGTGTTTCTTGACGGTCTAACGGAGTTCCGTAAGTCACATTCCATGACCAGTTTTTTCCACGCAGCTTTTCACCTTCAGCTAAATCATAACCACGGCCCAATAAGATCTGCGACTGCACCCCATTAGTGATCATGCCCTGAAAGTTTAAATTACGAACCACGTGCGGAGCTTTCACCGGATCTGCTTTTACTTTTTGTAAAATATAATCTTGGTCTTCTTTCGTGATCCAAAAATCCCAAGGGTTAGTAACACCCTCTTTCGAATACTGGTCTTTATGTTCAATAATAATATCACCTAACATCTGACGGTGCTGAAAATTATCGATATACATCGCTTTCACATCGTCAATGTAACCATCAAACAACACCAAAGAAACAAATGAAGCAGATAAGCTTAATAACGCCGAAATCGAATGGCGCCAGTTCTTTAAAGTGTTACGAAAAGCGATCTTAATTAACATTTTTACTATCTCGTTAAGTTATTCACATTAAAAATAGAATTCGAAACCTGAGTTACTTTAGGAGCTTTGTAAGTGATCGTGCTTTTATTATTCTGAAATTTAGCATCAGCAATGGCTAATTCGCTGATAAACGGAAAAGTCTCTCCACCCGCAGTTAACGTATTGCCGTATTTTAATAGCCCCACTTTAAAGGGTTTACCTTGCAACGTTAAAAACTCAGCTTTCATAGCTAGTTTGGTTTTATCGCTGATCCAATAACGAATTTTATCGTAAGTTAAATTTTTAGATTTAGCCGTTAACATTAACACATGCATTTTTTCGCCATTTAAGTTTTCAGTCTTTTCAATTACTGCCGAATAATCACGTGCGTAGTGCGTTGATGCAATATCACCATTAGCCGCTTGGCCTGTTAGTTTTTGGCGAGCTGAAATTGAAACTGGCTTTTTTAGTGAAGGTTTAAAAAACCACATATTGCGATCATTAAAGATATAAACTTCACCTTTATTTTTTGCGGGCTTTGTCGCTTCAACAAAAGCATCATCACCTTTAGCTTTAATATTAAATTCTCTCGTGCTGCTTTCACCATTTTCTTCAGTTTCAATCACGGCATTCCACTGCACACCGTCTTTCACACTTCCACGCGCGCGGTCTGAAGCTTTTAATAAATCTGAAGCAAGATCGGCTTTAGCATAAAAAGGAATAGCTAATAAAAGAATTAAGAATTTCACGCATCGTCTCCATCTTCGGCATCATCGCCGAAAGTTGAACTGTCATTAAGTAAAGCAATTAATTTTGTACGTAGTTTGTTTTTGATCACAAAAAGCGACGACAAAACTGAAATCGTAAATAAAAGAATAAACACAAAACTTGCAATATAAAGATTCCATTTTAAAACAAATTGAATCTTGGCACTTGCCCCAGGCGGAAAAAAACGAATATTAGCTGCATTCACCGCACTTGAAACTAAGAAAGAGATCACAACACCAATGCCCATGCTAATCACTGATAATAAAATACTTTCGCGCACAAAAAGCTTAACCACATCTAAACTTTTAAAGCCGACAGCACGCAGAGTTCCAATTTCACGTGTACGTTCAATAATACCCATCGTTAATGAATTAATAATTGTTAAGCTCACTGCCGTACAAATTAAGAATAGAAAGAATCCACCCATCACATATAAAAAGCCCATCGTGCCCTGATGAAGAGCATTGATCTCTGGCGCATCAAATCGGTAGATATCTACCGGATAACCTAAGGTAGAGAGTTTATCTTTAAGCTGCGTGATAAATTTATTAATTGAAACATCGGGTTTTAAATAAATTGAAATAGATTCAACTGCATCAGTGGCCAATAGCTCCTGAACTTTTTTAATCGGAATAAGCACGACTGTATCTTCTAGAAACTGCATACCTGTCGTGTGCTCAGCCCCAAGTTCTGCATTGATGGCATTGAGATCACCATCTAATGAACGAGCTGCAATCTGAATCGTGTCATTATCTTTTAATGGGTATTTAAATGAAAGAATTTCGGCAATCTTTGGTGTTATTGAAACCGTTTCTGGATTACGAACAAAAAGATCAGCATTTTCACGCTGCGAAGGTAACACCCAATCTTTTGCCCACTCTAACAACATTGGTTGAGTTAAAGATTTTTGATACGCTACTGGATCAAACCCGTAAATCACCACCGGATGTGATTTTGTTCCATTTGAAAAAAGCCCCGGCACAGAAATTTGCTGACCTGTGTATTCAATCTGTGGCTCAAGCTCAGCCATAGCTTTTTTGACTTGTTCCTGCTCTTCGATACTGAAGACATATTTCTTAGGTTTAATCTGGTACTGTTCGATCGCATCTTTTTTATAAATACTCACGTGCCCTTTTTGCGCAGAGTAAACCGAAGTTGTATCTAAAGCCATTTTAGAACGATAGATATACGCGCCTAAAAGATTTAAGCCCACAAAGCCCACAGTAATTGCTACACCAGTTGAAAGTGAGCGGCGTTTATTGCGTAATAAATTTCTGTAGGCAAATTTCCAAATCATTGTTCGATCTGACCATCTTTGATTTTTACTATTTTTTGCACGCGGCTCATTAGTTTTTCATCGTGAGTGCAGAAAAAGAATGTCACATGTCTTGTGCGGTTCAATTCTAACATTAAATCAATAATTAAATTCGCAGTCTTTGAATCTAAGTTCGCCGTAGGCTCATCAGCTAAAATTAAAGCCGGTGATGTCACTAGCGCACGCGCAATCGCTACACGTTGGCGTTGACCACCCGATAATTGATCGGGTCTATGATTCATAAATTCAGCCAAGCCCACATCTTTTAATGCCGCTTCAACTTTAGCTTTTCTGTCTTCAGCTTTAATATCTTTTCTAACCGTTAACGGAAGCTCTACATTTTCATAAACGTTTAACACCGGAATTAAATTGAATGATTGAAAGATAAAACCAATTTTTTCGTTACGCAGAGTGCTTTTCTGATTTTCATTTAAATCTTTGACGTTCATGCCATCAATGAAGATATCGCCGTGATCTACGCCATCTAAGCAGCCAATAAGATTCAGTAAAGTTGTTTTACCTGAACCCGAAGCTCCGATAAGTGCGGTAAATTCACCCTTGGTCACAACCAAAGAAAGATTTTTAATCGCATCGACGTGGGTTTCACCTAGCTTATAACTCTTTGATATATTTCTGATTTCTACGACTGATGACATAGAGGTATTGTCTGCTCTGTCTATACCTTTGACAACCATTTATTGTTTTCATCCAGCTTGTGTTTTTTCACCCAAACAGACCTAAATAGAGTATCTTCTGACCCATGATTGAATTTAGAAAAAGACTGTTTTTATTTTATGTTGGCCTATTTACGGTGATCTACTTAGGTAAGCAGCTTGCTGCAGAGCAAAGCGCTATTATGGCTAAAGCTACGATTGGCTTTCAGTCTTTAATCACCTACATGAACTAGTGCTAAAGCACTTATATAATTAGCTTTTATCAAGCGCTCAAAGACTTTGAGCGCTTTTTTTATTTTTTGCGCTTATCTTT
>CAMLRE010000191.1 GCA_946482355.1 uncultured Bdellovibrio sp. | reverse complement strand
TGATTTATCGGCATTTGAGCAAAAAAACTGCAGTCAAATCACCCGATTTAGGTCCAGTTTTATGGTTTTAAGGCTTGCCCCTATTTCAGGTCTAGTCTGGTTATGCGACAATTATAGTGAAAACTTCAGGAGGAAGTTATGGATTTTGAGCTTAAGCATTTGGAAATGGTTCAAGGTGATACCTCAGCCGGCCGTACGACTCAAGCCACTCGATCACAGGATGTGACACCGAGATCTGTTGGTCAATCGCAGGTTTTAGAAGACCTTACTCAGCAAATTGAAGAACTTCAAAGTAAAATCAAAGTAAGTTACCGCAAATTATTACTTTATGAGACTGAAAACCAAAAATTAATTCAGGAAAAAAACGCGTTCTTTTTTGAAAATAAAATGTACGCAGAGCACAATGCAATTCTTGTAGAAAAAAACAAAGAACTACAAGAAGACCATGACAGCATGGCTGCAACAATCGATAAACAGGCCTTAAAAATCGAAATCGCTGAAAAGCTGATTGCAACTCAAAAAACGGATTTAGGCCGTCTTTCGAAGTTTCATGAAAAAGTTAAAAATATCATTAAGCCGTTTGTTGAAAATTTAAAAGAACAAATCGCAGCTTTAACTGCCGAGAATGAGCAAAAAACAAAGCTTATCACTCAGCATGAAAATTACCAAACTCAGTTAGAAACGAATATCAGAACGTTAGAAGCTACGATTGAAACGAACTCTCAGCGCTATGCTAATGAGAAAAAATCGTTAATCCAAAGCTACGAAGAGCAAATTCATTTCTTATCTAAAGAAATCGTTGAACAGCAGCAAAGAACTCTTGATGCAAATAACGAGAATTTACGTCTAAAAAAACAAGTTGAAACGAAACATTTTGTTGAGAATGAACTTGTGAAGTACAAACGCGTACAAGATGAACATATCCAAACTATCAATGCATTACGCTTAAAAGAAAACGATTTACAACGTCAATTGACTGAAAGCCAATTGTCAGAATCGAACCATAAAAATCAAATGAATGTGACAAAGGCTGAGATGGAGCGCCAAACTGAATTGCTTGACGCTACAAGAAAGCAATTAAGCCATAAAATCACTGAAGTTGAGGATATGACTTTAAGACTAAAAATGCTTGAAAAGTTAAACTCTAATCTCTCTTTAAATCTAAAAGATCATCAGATCTAATAGCGTCTGATAAAGTCGAATAGGTCTTCATATTGATTCCTTTAAGCTCTAATAGGCGATAGAAATCATGCTGAAGGCCAACGACTTTTGCCTCAGGAATAACATTAATAGACTCAAAAAATGTGGTAATATTGGCTGACGCTGTGAATGATAGGCCTTCAAGGCAGAAAACGACCTTACGGCCCTTTAATTTTCTCTCGCACACGTCTCTAAATGGTTTATTTTGATCTGGCTCGATACGGCCTTTAATTTCAACAACTGTAACTTGGCCAACTTCATAGAACTTTGCTTGCATATTCACCCGCCTATTAGGCTTATCGAAATTACGCAAAAATAGTGAATAGACCTCAGTCTTGAAGTGACAAATTATTTTTCTCTTTTTAGACTTTTATTCAGTGATTTACACCTGGATTAGACTACTTTTATTAACGATCTTATTTTGTGCAAACAACGCGTTAGCCCAAACAGGACCTTCGTTGCAAACAGCAACAGCTCAAGCTTCACCATCAGAAAAACTTTCTTCGGGTTCTTTGACCACTTCTAAAATTTCGGGTTTTACAATTACTGCAGAAAACTTGTACCGCGATTTAGAAAAAGGCTTAGTTCAAATTTCTGGAAACGTGCAAATCATTTATCAAAACCAGCACTTCAGTGCTGATTTTGTTGAACTTAATTTAAAGAAAAAACACGCCTACTTTCGCGGCCACGTCAGCATTCAAACGATTGAATACAGCATCGGCGGTGATGAGATCGCTCTTGATTATTATTCAAGCCAGGCGCTTATTACCAACGGTTATGTTCAATCAAACAATATCACTTTCAAAGGTAAATTAATCGAACAACGCGGACCAAACACATTTTTCGTAGCCGATGCAGATTACACGACTTGTACAAACTGCCCTTCGACTTGGAGCTTTCAAGGCAGTCAAATTCGCGCTGAACTTGGTGGTTATGCGTTTTTAAAAAACACATTTTTAAAAGTAAGTAATGTTCCTATTTTTTGGCTACCTTACTTAGTATTACCGCTTAAAAACGAACGTCAGTCGGGTTTTTTAACTCCGGAATTTGGTTATATCCGTAACCGTGGCCTTTTCTTTTCTGAAAGTTTTTTCTGGGCCATGTCGCGCTCACAAGATTTAACATTCACACTGAAAAACTATGAATTAGGTGGATTAAAAGAATTAATCGAATACCGTTATGCAGTTAGCGATTTCAGTGGCGGTCAAATTAACTTTGCGCACTTTAATGATTCGGTTATTCCTAAAGATCTTATCGATGCTGGCTTAAAAGCTGAAGGCGACACATTTAAACGCTGGGCTGTGCAAGGTTATGCCCAGCAAGAAATTAACGATGTCGCTCATGCCCGTGTTAAATTAAACCAAATCAGCGATCTTCAGTACCCTAAAGATTTTTACGAAGAATTTAAAACTTATGCCGAAGGTGGCTTAGAAAATCGCATTAATATTTCAGCCCACACAGACCACTCTTTAACGCAATTTGATTCTATTTATTATAAACACCTTTTAGAAAGCAATCCGCTTCAGTCGAACACATCGGCTGTTCACATTTTGCCAGAACTTAAACTGGATTTTACGACAACACAAATTGCCGATAGCCCTTTCTATTTTAAATTTAACGCCCAGTACGATGCTTTTTATAGAAAAAGAAAATGGGATGACATCAGTGTCTCTGGAGACCAAAAATATGTAAGTAACATTGCCAGCGATCCGGCCTGCGATCACAATAACGTGGCTGGCTGTTCACCGGTTTACGATGGAACCTTTAATCAAGGCACTGACTTCTTGCGTACCGGCCAACGTGTATTTTACAAAGCGTCTTTTTTAACTCAGACTTTCACACCGGTTGATTTTATAAATGTTTCGCCAGAGCTTTCTTATAACGAAGCCCACTATTTCTTTCCAGAAGGCACAGATCGCTACAATGTTCGCCAATACACGCAGCTTGATATTAATTCGCGAAGCCGTTTATACCGCATCTACGAATCAGAAGATCCAGATCTTAAATACAAACATGAATTAATTCCTGAGCTTTCATACACATACATTCCGTTCGTTGAACAAAAAGCTCATCCGTTTTTTGGCAATATTCCAAATGGTGAATATGCATTTTCATCAAAAAACAATTTAGCAGATACTGATTTAAATACCCCTTATGGTGTGCAGTACGATTACCATGACCGTATTTACGATCGTCATTTAATTACACTGACGTTCTTAAATCGTGTGATCAGAAAACGCCAGTCAGATAAATCATACAAAAATATTTTAGATTTCCGTCTGGCTCAGTCTTACGACTTATACCAAATTAATAATCCGTACAGCCAAACGAATCAGCCGCTATCGGATTTATCGGGTACATTAAATATGTACTTAGGCGAATTCACGCTTGAGAATCAATTCAGTTACTATCCTTATTTATCGGCGACAAATTCAACGACAGCTTTATCGTACTTAAATGATTTACAGCAGTACTTTAAAATCGGTTACAATTCTAACCGCGCCGAAGGCCCCCGCGTTGATGACGTGATTTTAGCCCTCGGTTTTGTAACTAAATATATTAACGTCTTATCTGGATTTGTGGTTGATACCAGCGAAAACCGCAACAGCGATTCACGTTTAAAAAAATTCTCGCTTATCACGCAGTTAAAACCACCGGGCGAATGCTGGGGCATTAACTTTTACCGCGAACAACAAGTGGGTCTTGAAGCCGAATGGCGTGTGCGCTTTGACTTCTCGTTTGACGGAAAACCACCTAAGATTATTCCGCCGGATGAGTTAAAGATTAAATAATTGATTTCAGAAAAAAACGTTGCGGCTATTCGCTTTGAACTAAAGTGCAGCCGTAATCTGTTCCGCGATACTTTGCGACCGCTTTTTGACCAAACAATCCACCAACGATTTGCGCTGTAACTGTACCGTCTTGATTAAGTTTAAGTTCAGGCAACACTTTAGCAATCGCTTTAAGATCTTTTTTACAAGCTTCTTCACTGCGGCCTACAACCAAACGACACGAACAGTATTCCTTAGCTGTATAAGCGCGCATCAGGTGCGGAAAGCTGGCAATCGGCCCACTGTTGGCATCATCATCGGCCGGTTGTTCCGCCCAGGTTTTAGCGACCTGTTGTTTTTCAGCGAAAGTTTTTGAATCACCGACTGTTTCGTATTTGTAACCTTTAGCTAAGATAAATTTTTTCGTTGCCGCATAGAAAGCTAAACGATCCATGTCTTTTTCATCCATCGAAAGTTTTACCATCACTAAATCCTGCGATGGGCTTGAGGCTACGATTTGCCCCTGAAAGCCGTACATAATCACCGAATCTAAAGGTAAATCATTATACGCCGACGGCTGATTACGCCCCTCAATCGGAAGATTTGTAATCGCCTGAGCTGAGTAGGCTTTATTAATCGGATTACCTTCTTGAACTTTTTTCTGAACTCCGTCAGCTACGCGATTCATGAGTTCAATATATCTTAAAGGAATAATCTGCTTACCATTCCATATGCCTTTATTTTTTACCAGCTGGCCCATTTTTAAAAAATCGGGTGCGGTTAAATAAATATAAGCCGACCCGACAAATGTGCCTGCCATGTCCTGCTCAAAAGTGGCATTGATTTCTAATGGCTTAAATAATTTTTCAAAAGGGTATCTGTCGTAAACTTTTTTGTTGTTGATGGCTTTCTCTAAAACGCCCATCAAAATATTTGTATCGCCGCTTGAGTAATTAAAATACTCACCAGGGCCACCGGTCGGCGACAGCGGATTTCTTAACATGTAATCTACGTAACCTTTTTTATGGCCATCTAAGTACAACATATTCGTTAAATCTAAATCTAACGGAAGACTACCTTCATCAAAGGCCTCTTTGTAAGCGATTCCTGAA
>CAMLRE010000190.1 GCA_946482355.1 uncultured Bdellovibrio sp. | reverse complement strand
GTTAGTTTTACACAAAGTAAAATCAATCTTCAAAAAGACGGTTTAGGGAAAATTATTTTTTCAATTAAAGCTGATCAGAAAAATAAACCAGAACTTAATATCACGGGTGATTACAATCCGGTGGGTACGCAACTTACAGCTCGTGGAAGTTATAAAGGTTTAGGGTTTACCCTTTCTGGGCCAGCGGATAAGCTTCAAGCAACACCGCTTAAATAGCTATGACATTTTTAAACTTATTTTACTCTTTAAAACCAAAAACTTTCGCTCCACCAAGACTTCAATGTCATCGCGGTTTTTGGGTTGATGGTTTACAGCAAAATAGCTTGGCTTCGATTAAAAAAGCTTATGAGCTTGGTTATAAAATTTCTGAATTTGATATTCGAATTACCCGCGATCACGAAGTGATTCTATTTCACGACGATAAAATCGGTTCGCAAAGAGTTTCTGAAATGACTTTAGCTGAAGTTGAAAAACATCAAAAAGTTGATAGTTTTGAATCAGTCATGCAGTGGTTTTCGCAAACGCCGGTGGGTGAGTATCACTTAAATATCGAAATTAAATCGAAACTTATCAGTGAACCTATTCTAGAGAAAAAAGTTTTAGATCTTATTTTAAAATACAAAGTAGAAAACCGCGTTTTAATTTCAAGTTTTAACCCGTTTAGACTTTTTTATTTTAGAATTCATTGTCCGAAAATTATTCGTGCGCTTTTACTTACTTTTGACAATGATCCCAGTAATAACTTTGTTTTAAAAAGCCAGGCGTTAAATCTTTTGGCAAAACCTGACTTCTTACATCTTGATGAAAAGTACTGGTCGCCCGAGCGCTACAAAACCCTTTTAAAGCAGGGGGTACCTGTTGTTTTATGGACTTGTAATGACTTAGAAAAGGTAAAAAAATATTTTCAGGAAGGGGTTTATGGTGTCATCAGTGATGCCCTGAAACCAGATGACGTCAAGAATCTAGAAAAAACGTCTCACGTTGAAACGATCTAGGTACGGTGCTTTCTAACTAAGGTCTTAATAAATATCTGTTTTTGCCGATAAGTTCCTGGGGGAACTCGTGGGCAGCAATGAACCATCGCGCTTTAATTTTCTTAAATCAAATAAGGGATTTACCCTTGTTGAGACAATGGTTTCGGTCGGCATTATGTCGATCGTGTTGGCTGGCCTTGCCACAGCGGTTGTCAACACTGTCCGTGACGGTGAAGTTCAAGCTAAAGATTCAATGAATTTAATGGAAGATCTGATGGTGCAAACAGCCCAACAAGATTATCTGACTCGTGCGGCTCCTTCATATTATTTTTTACATGTGCCTATTCGTTCGTTCTGTAGTGGTTCTGAAAAAGTTCCGTGCCTTCGCCAGATTGATCCAGCCACGGGTGCGTTAGTGCAGGTCAGTGGCGGCCCTGGTATTCCAAACTCGATTGATTTTTACAAAGACCTAAGTGGTGATTTAAAGAAAACAAAGTTATCAGGTATGTCAGCGACGGGTGATATTAATGATTCAGTCAGCATGATGTTAGGTGAAACCGTTGACGTAAGTAAACTAACTGCGCAAAGAAATAATTCTTATGTGTACGCCAGCTGGCCGCTATTTGATGAAAACTCAGAAGCTTTGCCGGTTTTAGTTCGTAAGAAAAACGCAGCTATTCTGACTCATATCAAACAATTTGGTGCTTCTTATGAAAATTCAGCACCGACGGGTATTTCTTTATTTAATGTAACACTTACGCCAGACAAAGTTGATATGTTGGTTAAAGATTTAAAAGATTCTTTAGCTGTCGTTTACAACATCAGCCGCCCAACGCAGTTTGTGGTTCAAAGAATTACAAACGCTTTAAATTGTCCAAAAGATGCGGTGACAAAAAACTTCTGTAAAACTACAGGAAACAGTATTTCTACTTTTTCGACCGCTCCCTTTGAGGCTTCAGGTTTTCCAAACACGGTCGCTTTAAAATTAGATCCTGTGCAAATTTCAGGAAGCTATACGGCCAATGGAACTGTCGGAACAAGAACACATTTAGCTTCAGCGCGTATTCCGACTTCAACTTCAGTCAGTCTTTCAGGTAATTGGTTTGGCGCTAACGGAAGCCAAGATTATTTATTTCCGCGCAATTCATTTTCGCTTTACGATGACCGCTCAGGTTATCAGGGCGACTTAAGTTATTCGCCGGTCGATGTAAAACGTATTCAGCATTATTTTGATATGAACAGTGTAGACGCTTCGTTAGTGGTTCTGCCTGTTGATCTTGGTTATATCAAGCTTCGTCAAAGTGCTCAGTTTCCGAATAAATATGACTTGATTGTAACGTCGGCAAGTCATGAAGAAATTATTTTAGTTCCGTCAATTAAAGAAAAAGGTGATCCCAATGCTTATGTCTACGTAAACCGTAGATTAGGAACAGGGATGATCGAAGTATTTATTAAATAAAGAGGTGGCTCATGAAAAACAAACTGATCAATATTTTCATGCTCGTAAGCTTTATGCCTTTTACTCTGTTTGCTGCAGGGACAGGCTCAATGAAGAAGAACTCAAAAGTTATTTTGAGCGGTAATATTTTAGCTAATTCGCAGGTTGTACCTGTGGGTGGTCAGGCTAAAACCGTAATGGCTTCTGGTTCTGGTAAAATCCGCTTTTCAAGCACACGCTTTTGTGGCGACGGAGACGTGGCCGATTACCATGACCGTCATCCAGCGACAGAATTTTATGATTCTAATAACCCACATACAAATATCGTGGTCGGTTACTGGGTTTCACCACAAGGTGGGCCTTTAGATATTTCAGCTAATAAGTTTTTCTCTTTAGGGTATGTTAAAGATTCAAAAGTTGATGCGGATGTAACTGAGAAGTTAATTCCGACAAATTATTCAACAATGCCAGCAAAGCAAACTTTTGAGTTAATCAAAGATGCGGTAAAAGATATTGCTTACATTGCTGAAACGACTAAAGCTTCAAGCGTTCAGGGTTTAACAAACACAAAATTTAATATGAAGTTTGTGGCCATGGCTTGCCCAGTGATTAAAAATACAAACGGTGTTGATAGTAATTCGGGAATGAATAATTTAAAAATCACCCGCCAGTTTATTACAGGTAATAACTTAGTTGGTACAACTAATCTTAAAGACTATATGCAAGACAGTATCTTAGACGGGAATGCTTCGATCAGTAAGACCCGTGTGAGAGTTGATACTGCAGGCAGTGCTAGTTTTGCTAAATCGATTGATTTAAGCTTTAGCGGCGGTGGCGGTGATAGCTTATCCGGTGAATTAACAAGTTTAGTGAATGATTTAGCTTATGCTTCAAAACCTTCGGTGCACTCGTCGCCAATCACGTTAGGGGCGTTAAGTTGTTCATGTGATCGATTAGATTACAGCAATGACTTATCATCTTTAAAGGCACGCTTTAACGCCATCAAATCAAGATTAAACGCAGCTAAAGCTGATGCTAGTATTTGCGATGTTAGTTCTTCAATTCGTTTTGATAGTGCTGATTACCCGTGGGAGAGTTTTCGCACGAATGCCGCTTGTCAGGTTTATCATAAAATGATCAATGATGAATTGACGAATTATGAAAATGCCATCGAAGCTTTATTTAATGCAAGTGACGTGAATAAAAACACATGTACTTCAATTAATACATCAATTGCGTACACGACTTGTCCTGTAGCTCAACTTAATTTATCGAACATCAGTGATAATGAATTTCGCCAACGTAAGATGGAATTAAATAAAAAATTAATGAAGATCGTTGGAACTCCGAATGCAATTCAAGTAGCCCAAGGGCAACTTAAATCACGTGTGCAATCAAATGCTCCAGGTTATGCGTTAAATACGGCTTCATGCTTTCCGTTAACAGCAGGCTCTGGTCAGTTTATTCAATACGTTTCTTCATCTGTAGGTATTCACATAGCACCAGATCCAGCGGTACCGGGTACAAATGTTGTAAGTATTGATCCGGGTCGTGTAAGTCATCCTGAAGGTAATTTTGCCATTGGTGGGGATGCGCCATACTTAACCGCGGATGGAAACGCGAGAATCATGTTTAATAACGGTGGCCTAGGAGACCCGAAACTTGATACCGCATTTAAAGTTGAAATCGGTATGAGCAGCACAGTAACATTAACAACAGGTACAGCGAATGCGCAATTTCACATTCGCTCGATAGGCTGCTCGCAGAATATTTATTGCTTAAATGACAGATAATAGAACTTTTAACCACAGACTTAATAATAACAGCGGCTCTATCGTCGTCATGGTGATGATGGGTGTCGTTGTTATGGCTGTTGTCGTGGGTATGATGTTCTATGTAAAAAACGCGACTGATTCTTTATCGTTTATTATGTCAAAGGGTTCAACCCGTGCCATGACCGAAGAAGTGATCGGCAGTATTTTAAATGTGTATTCACAACCCTTAGAAGGTACAAGCTGTGATACACAATTGGTGGCAGCGGCTTTAACTTTTCGTGATTTAACAAATGCAACACCTACCACATTTACGTGGGAGACGAATCCTTCAAACTCACCAACACCGCCCACCGTTAACCCCAGAAATTGTCTTTTATCACCACAAATGGCAGGGCAGTTAGAGCGTGCGACGATTATTGTGACCCCTCTTCCGACAACAGATGATTTGATGGGTACACGCCGTGAACTGCGTATTGAAATTCGCTTACAGAAAAAACGAGCCGTCGCTTCGCAGTCAGTGATCAGGCACTATTCTTTAAGTTTATTAAGTTTAGATCGTTACGGAGTTATTTTTAATTCGAGCCAGCCAGCCGCTTTTGAAGTCGATGCGGCAAGTAAAGTCTATTTTGATAGTTTGGTTTTACATTCAAATAAATCGGCACCATTTACAATTTCTTCTTTAGTAGGGTATCCAGGCGATTCGCCAAAAGTTATTTTTAAGCAGCAAGTTTATACCCTGGCTGACAGGATAACTGCCGCCAGCGCTTTTCAATTAGCAAAGTTTAATGCTGTTTTTGAAAAAGGAATTATCGATAAACATTTATCAAATGTTCGTCATTTTCCAACAACGTATCCTGCGTATTCGTGGACCGAGCCTGTTGATTACCACTATGTGTATCAAAACTCA
>CAMLRE010000189.1 GCA_946482355.1 uncultured Bdellovibrio sp. | reverse complement strand
GGGAATAAGAAGATCCAAACTAAGTCGACGATATGCCAGAAGATACCAACACCTTCTACAGCCGTGTAATAGTTAGGATTGAAATCGCCACGAACTGCGCGGATTAAGCACCAAGTGATTAAACCCATACCCACTAATACGTGAATACCGTGAAGACCAGACATACAAAAGTAGAAACCAAAGTACATACCAAGGTTTGTTGATTTGATTGTCGGTAGACCTTCGTGAGTTAAGTGTTCATTTAACTTAGCAAGATCAAGCATGTTTCCCGGAAAGATACCCATGTGGAATTTATGCGTGTATTCGAAGTATTTGATAACCATGAATACAGCACCACAAAGAATCGTGATCGCTAAAGACCAAACAGCCTTTTTGATTTGGTTTGTTTGGATGAAGTAGATACCTAAAGCCATTGTTAATGACGAAAAGATAAGAACTAACGTATTTACGAAACCCATTTTCCAATCTAAGAAGCTTGCGCCTTCAGAGAACATTTCAGGGTACATCATGTGGAAAATCGCATAACCAACGAATAAACCACCGAACATAAGGATCTCTGTACACATGAATAACCAGATTCCCATTTTCGCTGTATCAAATTGGTGATGAGCGTCTTTAAAGTGCTCCTGAACAGGAACACCGTTAATCATCTTACTTGTACTCATAAGGCCCCTCTGTCACGTGTGGTTCGTGAGAAAAGTTGTGTGTAATTGGCGGAGATTCTGTGTGCCATTCTAATGTTTTAGCACCCCATGGATTTGCAGGAGCTTTAGCACCAGAAGTTAAAGCTTTAATGATCGAGATTAAACCGATCACGAAACCTAAACCGATTAACCAAGAACCAACAGTTGAAATTTTATTTAACTGTTCGTAAGCCGGAATGTAATCGAAGTAACGACGAGGCATACCCATCGCACCTAAGATAAATTGAGGAAAGAACGTCACGTTGAAACCAACGAATACGAACACGAAAGACATACGAGCTAAACCTTCGCTGTACATTTTTCCGAACATTTTCGGGAACCAGTGATAGATACCACCCATTAACGCCATTAATGTTCCACCCACCATTACGTAGTGGAAGTGAGCTACTACGAAGTAAGTGTCATGGAAGTGAACGTCGATTGGTAAAGTCGCTAACATGATACCAGTCACACCACCGATTACGAATAAGAACATAAATCCCATCGCGTATAACATCGAAGCTGTGAATTCGATCGAACCTTTGTAAAGAGTCGCAAGCCAGTTGAACATCTTAATCGCTGTAGGAACACCTACTAACATCGTTAAGAAAGAGAAGATCACGCCTGCAAGTTCTGATTGACCAGAAACGTACATGTGATGTCCCCAAACGAAGAACGATACGATCGCGATACCTAATGAAGAATAAGCGATCGCCGTGTAACCAAAGATCGTTTTTTTAGAGTAAGTCGTTAATAACTCAGAAACGATACCCATCGCCGGTAAGATCATGATGTAAACCGCAGGATGCGAGTAGAACCAGAAAAAATGTTGGAATAATACCGGGTCACCGCCAAGTTTAGGATCAAAGATACCTACACCGAACGCGCGTTCCATAATTAAAAGCAATAACGTGATCGCTAAGATCGGCGTCGCTAATACTTGAAGAATCGACGTTGAGTAAATCGCCCAGCAGAATAATGGCATTCTGTGGAATGTCATACCTGGTGCACGTAATTTGTGGATTGTCGCGATGAAGTTAAGACCAGTTAATACTGAACCCATACCCATGATGAAAACCGCTGCCACCATTAAAGAAACAGAAGTTCCAGTTCTGATTGAGTAAGGCGTATAGAACGTCCAACCTGTGTCAACTCTGTGTAAGAACATAGTTGCAATAGCCATAGTAGCGCCTGTCATAAACAGGTACCAACTCGCTAAGTTTAATTTCGGGTAAGCCACGTCTTTTGCACCGATTTGAAGTGGTAAAAAGAAGTTACCGAAAATTGAAGGAATACCCGGAACGATAACCATGAAAACCATGATCGCGCCGTGGTAAGTTAACGCCTGATTGTAGATATCACCGTTAGAGAAAACTTGTCCTACGTTAGCCGCTGTGTTTGGAGCGAATAATTCTAAACGTAATAAAAGTGCTGCGATACCGCCGCATAAAAAGAAAAATAAAACCGTACAGAAATAAAGAATACCGATACGTTTATGGTCTAAAGATGTAAACCATGACATCAGGCCTTTTTCTGCATTGATATAGTTGCTACCGTGAGCTGCGTGTCCCATTCTGCTCCCCCGCCTATTTACTTAAAGTTTTGATGTACTCGATTAACGCTGTCACTTCAGCTTCAGATAACTGGCCTTGGAAAGCCGGCATCGCTGAACGTGGACCGAAACCTTTTACGATTTTCGCGTTCGAGTTAAGGATAGATTCACGTAAGTAGTTTTCATCTACTTGCGTTGAAGAGCCATCTTCAAAGTTATGTGTATTACCGAAAGCCCCAGCTAAGCTTGGACCGATTTTAACAGCTGTACCTTCAACGTTGTGGCAAGAAGCACAAGCGCGAGTTTGGAAAATCTTAGCGCCACGTTGAGCGATAGGAAGAGCTGAAACTTCAGATTCTTCGATTAACCATTTGTCAAAATCTTCTTGAGATACAACTTTTAATTTCGTGATCATACCAGAGTGAGAAGTACCGCAGAATTCTGTACAGAATACGTGGAATTCACCCATTTTATCTGCTCTGAACCATAAAGCCGTGTAACGACCTGGTACCGCATCTTGTTTCACACGGAATGAAGGAATATATAAAGAGTGGATAACATCTTCAGAAGCTAAAACGATTTTCACATCGCGGCCTACTGGAACTACGATATCCGGAGATTTAACACCATTTTTGTATTCAGTTAACCAAGCCCATTGACGGCCAGTCACGTGAATCTCTAAAGCGTTCTCAGGCATTTTGCGCATGTCGTGGTAGATGATCCATCCCCAAGCAAACACAACTAAGAAGATGATCAATGGAATCACTGACCAAATAACTTCTAAACGCGTGTCGTGAGTAATGTAAGCCGTTTTATCGTTATCTGACTTACGTTTGTACTTCAACGCGAAGTAAATCATACCACCGATTAAAATCGCGCACGAAATAAAGCTGGCAGCAATTAAAAATCCATACAGATTATCAACGCTTGTCGCGATCTTCGAACCCTCGGTGGGCATGAATGTCTGAGCATTCGCCCTGTTAATTAGACTCAATAACCACATCATGGCTACACTTTCTCCCTTCCAGCTCTGATTAACACTGGTGTTAACCAAAGAGCCAAGATCAGAACCATAAATGCTCCCGCGAGTTGTACTACGCGGAACACTTGCAGTCCGTACTTGGATTGATGTTCATCATATTTGAAACAAAATAAAACTACTGAATCGATGATATTACCGATCTTGCCGTTTGAAGCTTCATTTAAAGCCAGCTTCATATCTTTTGGCTCGAACGCAATACCTGGTAAATATCTAGAAATTTTTCCGTCTGGAGTAATCACGATCGCAGCCGATGCGTGCGACCATTCATTGGCTTGGGCATTCCAGCGGAATTCGAAACCCAAAGCATCTGTTAACTTTTTAATAGTCACTTCATCAGCCGTTAAAAAGTGAAAACCATTTTCAGTGCCTGGGCGGTTATACATTTTCATGTAGTTCGCTTTTTTAGCTGCACCTAATTCTGAATTTTCTTTTGAATCGAAAGAAAAAGCGATCACTTCAAATTTATCGCCTGGGTTCCAGTCAATCTTCTGAAGTGTCTCAACAACACCGTTAAAATGAAAATTACAAAGACCCGGACAGTTAAAATAAACCGGGCTTAACATAACAGGTTTGTGAGAGTGAAAATAAGAACCTAAAGTTTTTAACTGACCAGATTCATCACGCACTTGAAGGTTTAAATCAATTGTTTCACCTAAGTGCTCTTTAATACCAACGCCTTTAAGTTCTGGTGGAACTTCGGCTGAATTAGCCGCTTCTTGTTTTCCTGTATAAGCAGGCATAGATCCTTGAGGACCAAGAACAGCACCGCCGCCGTCAGCCCAAGAATTTAAACCTAATAATAAGAAAACAAGGAACGTTTTTTTCATGTATCGATATTAGTCTGCTGTTGCCGCAAAAGCCGCTACGTCTTCAGGTTTTTCGTTAGCTGGTTTATTTTTAGTGATTGAATCAATGAATTGAACAAGGGCCCAACGCTCACTTGGTTTAAGTGTAGCTTTGAATGAAACCATTTGTGTTCCTGGAATACCGTTTTGTAAAACTTTGTAGTGAGAGATCATACCAGAACCTTGTGTCCATTGACCTTCAACTAAGTTACGTGCGTTCGGAATACCACCCACTAAATCACCTTTAGCTCCGTGACAAACAGCGCAGTTTGCTTTGTAGATTTTTGCGCCGGCAGCAACAACTTCTTCGTTAGCAACCCATGGTTCTTTAACAGAAGCTAAATCAAATTGGACTGCACCTGGTTTCGCTGGCTCAGTAACATTTTCAGCTAAATCAACGCCTTTATTAACGTAAACGATGTAAATGAAGAATACGAAAACAAATACTAAAGATCCTAGTAATGCGAGTAATCCACCACTGTTGTGATAATCTTTTTGTGACATAGAAAGGCGACTCCTTTTCACGATGTGAGGTCTTATCTTTTTTAGGGATATTAAATACTTATATAGTAAATAGAGAACGTGATCAATTTAAAGATTGAAAGCGAATTGATAGTCGGTTTGCTAACACCTTAGGCAAACTGCATTTCGATTTTTCGTGCAAATTATTTTTCGATTTTGATTGTACCCGTCACATCACCAGGCTGAGTTTGCGGCAATGTTACTTCAGATTCACCAGAACTTTGTTTTTTTAGCTGCTTTTTCTTCACTGAACCGCTCGCAGAATTTGCATCTTCGGTTGTTAAGTACTGACGTTTGATATTGCGGTTTAATCTTCTGAGCTTTGCTTCAACACCTTGTGGCTTTTCTTCCACAGTCTCAATGCCATCACGTTCAGCATCTGGCCGTTCGTACTTGCGCCCAACATCTAAGCCTTTTTCTGGAAAGCGCATCTCATACTGATTTAATAAGCGTAAGTAATTAGCTTCTGAAGCCTTCA
>CAMLRE010000188.1 GCA_946482355.1 uncultured Bdellovibrio sp. | reverse complement strand
TAACAACAAAACCAAACCATTAGGGGAAAAAACCATGAAAAAGCTATTATTACCGATCGTATCAAGCGCGTTATTATTACTAGTATCATGTAAGCAGGAGTTATCAGGAAACATTAACATCCTTTCTCAGATCTCTTTAAGATCAACTAAGGGTGAAAATATTCTGTTAGCTCCACAACACAAGCCAATGACTGTGAAATTCACGGGCAAGAAAAAATTCGAATTACAATTTAATGACAGAAAATTCGAATTCAAAACTGAACAAAATCTTAAAAAAATTAATGCTGGCGACAGATTAAATTTACCAGCTGGTCAAAACGGACAATCTTATAACTTAGATGCACAATATACTGTTGATACTTCAAGTTCTGGATTAATTCGTTCAGTTGAAAGCTGTACTTATTATGTGAATGAATATCGTTGTCATGATGTTCAACAGCCTAAATCTTGCCAGCAAGTAACTGAGTGTGATCCAACAGGAACAAAATGTAAAACTCGTGAAGTATGTACGAATGGCCAAACTGTGACTAAGTGTGGAATGGAACAAATTTCTCACTACGGTAACCAAGAAGTTGAATACTACAACAGAACTACGACAGATCGTTTAAATGGTGTATTAACACATCCTGCTAACGGAGCCGTTGTTGCAAATATCTCTGCAGCTGACAGCGAATCAGAAAAAGTCTACCAATACCGCGCAACTTGCCGATAAGATTTTTTCTTAAATTAGAAACTTTCCTTTAAGGGCGCTTGACCGAGCGCCCTTTTTATTTTGGTTATTCGACTAACTGACAGTCAAAATTTTGATTTCTTTCATCAAGACAACTATTAAGAACTTGAAGTTGCTGATCGCTGGCGCGTGTTGCCAGTTCGTAATAATTCTCTGATAACATTGTCATGTCATTAACTTGCAAATCACCTGATGGCAAAGCCGGCATATCAAATAAGGCTAAAACTAAATCCTGCATATAACGGCTTATGCGGCCGTTACCATCATGAAAACCATGAATGCGCACAATTGTTTGCTGAACAAAAAGAGCTAACTCTCTTGGTGTGAAAATTACCCCTTTCCACACAAGGGGCTTACGTTCACGAATGTTTTGCACCATCTGATCAAGAAAATATAAAAGATTTTTTATATAAGCTTCAGCGTAAGCTGGATGTGCTGGTTTAAGTTTGTTCCCATCAAAATCAAAATCCATAATTCCAGTGAAACCTTGAGCAGCATTGGCCTGAGGTTCAAGTCCTAACTTCGCATACATCCCATCAATTATCGCAACATTTTCTGCCACTTTCGCGGTTTCATAATATTTAACTTCCCAGTTGATTTCTGCATCTTTAGCTGACTTGATTGTACCTGGGCCTTTCACCATACCGTATTGACCCGACTCATCAGCGGTATAAAAACTTCTGTGAATTTGTTTGAAAAGGTCTAACGTTACACGCTGACCATTTAGAAGTTGGTCTTTAACCGGGTGCAATGTACGGATGCCTTTACTCCAGTTATCCCAAACTAAGTGACTTCTTTGCGCTACCGGAACGGTATAATCTTCTGGCTTAATTTGAAAAACTACATTTAATGGAACATTTTCTTTGCGCGCATCTTCGTAACTGTAACGGTCAACATAACGTAAACCTTGGTAGTAATTTAAACGTACCATCGGACGCCCCATTTCAGCCAGCTTGAGCGAAAGCTTATTCATTTTAAGCGTGTATTCACACTCAAACTCAAGCTTTCTGTAATAGGCTCTAAGATCTTTTCTACTAAAAGAGGAGTCTCTAACCTTAATAGCTTGCCAGTCGCAAACCAGCGGAGAAGCCAAAGCTACTTTAGAGATCAGTAATACCGAAAAAGATACCGTAAAACGTACTAGATTTTTCATAAGGCCTTACCTATGAAAACCGCGTTCCAACTTAAGAATGACTATTGAGGTTTTGGTTTTATAATTTTGTATTGAGGTTAGACAGTGGGCCAATTAGGGCGGCCCTGCTCCAAAATACGGGAGAATTCTACTTAGACGAAGTCAGACGCTTAAATTGTTGCGCCGTCATTAATGTCGCTGATCCTGCCTCGAAATCAAAGACGATTTTGATGTCGTTTTTTAAGAGTTGTTTTTCAACCTGCTCTTTTTTCTTCTCTAGACTGATCTCGACCGCACCGTAGTCAGTGCCTTCACGTAAGACAAATTCTTCGATTAAAGCATCGATGATTTCAGGCGATAGCTTTTCTCGGGGAACTTCAATAGGAGGAAGGATTTCAGCGGATTTGTCTTGGTTCATAAAAGTGATGTTAACTTAAAAAAAGAGGGTCAGTCAAACCGCCCTCTCGTTTAAATTGATCTAAATGCTTACAAATTAGTGATGCAAGACCGGGTCTTCGATAACGTTATCATCGCCTGCGGCTAAGTATTTCACTTTTAGTTCCATAAACTGATTACCAAGCTGCCATTTAATTTTATCGCCGGCTTTAGTTTTAAAATCGGGAAGCAGTGTTTTTTCTTCTTCTTCGATGTGATGCTCAACAAGCTCAGCTAATACTTTAATTTTTGCAGATTTTTTATCTTCGTCTTTTGTACGTTTTATCTCTTCAACTAACTGATCTGCCAAGACGTGCTCGGCCTCACCTTCAAAACCGTGCTCACGTAAGTCATCCACTTTTTTCATGTAGTTATAAAGAGTTTCTTCTTCTGGTTTTGCGTGAGCAATTAACGTCGGAGCGAACTCTTCAAAAGCAGAAAATCTTTCTTCAAGAGAATGTTTTTCTGTATCTTTCATTACTTCGATAAGTTGTTTTAACGGTTTATGATCTTCTAAAATAAATTCAACTATATCTGCATCTTCTTCTAATGCCCGTCTAGATGTATTTCTGTTTGTTTCGGTTGTATGCTGCATACCACCTCCTTTTTTTTACTCTAAAAAAGCAATTAAAAGACCACTTGGCTTCGGGCTTATTGCCCCATAGATTTTTACATAAATTTGAATTACCATGGCGAGCGTATGAGCTTAGAAAATTATTTTCGCAAATTGATTGAGCGAGTAGAAAATTCAGACGAAATTGATAACGCCGGAAAAGATCAAAACGGTTTTTATAAACCACGAAAAACTATTATCTTAAGAAACTTACAACTGATGCTTGATCTTCATCAAAAAACATTGGCAAAAGAAATGGTTAAAAACGCCTGGAAAGCTGTAGCCCAAGAGCTTCCGCCGGAGTGGCTTATTCTCGGTGCCGAGGAAAAGGCCGAATTAAAGAAGATTCTAAGCTAGTTTTGCTCTTAAAATACCCTTCTGATCTCTACAAATCTTATGTAACGCACAATAAATTAAATTTGCGGCAAAAATAGTGCACAGCTTTAATAATTTTCGCTAAATTAGACTCTTTAGAGGTTTAATTATGTCTCAAGCTCAAAAGCCGCAATTTGGTCCACCAACTGATGTGAAATCTGTTCTAGCGATGCACAAGCGTCCGAAAAAAGCTGTAATTACAGCAGGTATGCCTTACGCAAATGGTCCTTTACATTTGGGTCACTTAGCTGGAGCGCATGTTCCTGCTGATATTTATGCGCGCTGGATGAGAATGTTAATCGGGTCAGAAAATGTTTTATTCGTTAACGGTAACGATGACCACGGTTCAACTTCTGAAGTAGCCGCAAACAAAGCCGGTAAAACAATTCGTGAATTTATCGATACAATTCATGAACAACAAAAATTAACTTTAAAAAATTATTCGATTCAAACAGACGTATTTACAGGAACTTCTCGTCCTGAGACCTACCCGCTTCACGAAAAATATTCGCAAGATTTTTTACGCCGTTTATATAAGAACGACATGTTAGAAAAACGTGTAACAAAACAATGGTTCGATCCAAAAGCAAACCGCTTTTTACAAGATCGTTTTGTTCGCGGCACTTGCCCTAATTGTGAAAGCACTGAAGCTTATTCTGATGAATGTGATGCGTGCGGCGCTAAATTTGATCCGAGCGAATTAAAAGATCCTCGTTCTCAGTTAACTGATGCTACCCCTGAATTACGTGATACAGCCCACTGGTGGCTTAACATGTGGAAAGTGGCTGACCCGTTAAAAGCTTGGATTGATACAAAACAAAAAGCTTGGCGCACCGGTGTGATTCAAGAAGTGACAAACACGGTGTTAATCGGTTGTCGTTTTGAAAACACGCACGAGCCAAAATACAAAGAAATCAAAGACACTTTACCAAAACATAAATCTCGTTATGTGCCTGGTAAAAAAGTAGAATGTTTATTTGATAACAAAGCTGATTTGGCTTCAGCCCAATCAACTTTAGAAGCTAATGGTATTCCATCTGTTGTTACTGATAAATGGGGCTACCGCCCGATTACTCGTGACGTATCAAATGGTATTCCGGTTCCACCTGAGATTGATCCAGAAATGAAAGGCAAAACACTTTACGTGTGGCCTGATTCATTGATTGCTCCGATTGTGTTTTCGCAAGTTGCACTCAAACAATCTGGCCGTGATCCTGAATCTTATAAAGATTTCTGGTGTGATCCAGAGGCAACGGTGGTTCAGTTCTTAGGGCAAGATAATGTTTTCTTCTACGTGATCATGCAAGGTTCAATGTGGTTAGGCCAACAGGCTAATACACAAGTTCAACCGGCTAAGGGTGAATTACAAATGACTGAAATCTTAAGTGTTTACCACCTCATGGTAAATGGCGCTAAGATGAGTAAATCGACTGGCAATTTCTACTCTGGTGATCAGCTTTTAGAAATGGGCTATTCATCTGAACAAATTCGTTATTACTTAGCGACGTTATCACTTCCGGTAAAAGCTTCGAATTTTGACTTTGCTCACTTTGCTGAACGTAATAAGTTTTTAGCGGGCCCTTTAAATGCGGCTTTAGAAAAACCAATTTCTGCTTGTAATAATAAATTCGGCGGAGTTGTTCCTGAAGGTAAATTAATCGGTAAAGCTGAAGCTGAAACTGTGAAGCTTGTGCAAATGTACTTACGCTCAATGCAAAAAGGTGATTATTCGACTTTACTTGGCCAAGTTGAAAATTACGCCCGCCAAATTAATTCACTATTTACACAATATAAACCACACGATGACCGTGGTGTTGAAGCCGATCGTAAAGATGCGCTATTTACATGTTTTTATGTTTTAAAAAAC
>CAMLRE010000187.1 GCA_946482355.1 uncultured Bdellovibrio sp. | reverse complement strand
CTTTTGTATCGACGGTCGCTACGTTCTCTTTGGCTCAACCAACTTGACCCATCAATCTATTATGAAAAATCACGAGGCCAATTTATTGATTGATAATAAAGACATAGCCCAAGAATTCACCCGCTATTTTGAACATCTCTGGAAAGGCGGCAAACACGGTGGCATTACCCTTGATCTTCCATTTGCTGCTGACGGAGATTTTAAAGATCAGCTTATAGAGTTGATTAACAACGCTAAAAAACGAATCGAATTTTCGATTTATTTTTTTAACCATAAAGAAATCGAACAAGCCTTAATTGAAGCCCACAAGCGAAATGTTAAAATTATAGGTTTTGTTCACCAACATCAAAGTTTTGCTCTTCCGTTTATCTGGGCCAACCGATCAACGGTAAAGCGCTTAAATGCAGCTGGCATTAAAAATATTATCTGGGGAAGACCACATCTTTTTTCACATGCCAAATACCTCATTGCCGACGGCAAACATATTGCTCTTGGCACCGGAAATTGGCTCGTGCAAGATGTGAAAATTCATCCGCAGCTTTATATTTTTTTAGAAGATAAAAATTTGGCTTTTGAATTAAATAAACATTTAAAGAAACAAATTAAAGAAGCCAAAAAAGTTAAAGGCGACAAATAGGTTGCCGCCTCTAACCAATGCCTTACGAAAAGAATTTAATGTCTAGCTGATCTGCTTGAAGTAGAACGGCTGCGGTTTGATGTTTGACTTTGACGTCCGCGACCACCTCCGTGGCTAGCCCGGCCACCTTTAGCAGAAATTCTACGATGCTCTTCATCACTCATGCCAGCAAATCCACGACCGCCTGAAGAAGATCCTCTGCCTGATGAACGTGAAGACGATGAATAATCGTCATCTGATTCGTCTTCATCTTCGTAACCATAGTCTTCATCAGAACGGCTACTGCTACTTCTGCCGCGGCCCCCATGACTTGCTCTGCCACCCATCGCAGAAATTTCACGTTGCTCTTCAGGATCCATCGCGGCAAAGCCACGACGACCTCTTACGTTTTCTTCTTGGTAACCTTCATCTTCGTCATAATCGCGATCGTAATCACGATACTCACGTTCGCGTTCACTTAAGTTGTAACCGCGACCTACACCACCACGGCCGCCTGAACGTCCGTAACCGCCACGCTCATAACCTTCATCTTCAATATCATCGTAATCACCATAGTCATCGTAATCTTGATCTCGCGCAGAATAAGAACGATCATCTTCGTCAGAGTCTCTATAACCCCAACGTGCACGACCTCCTTCTGAAGCAATACGACTTCTTTCTGACGGGCTCATTGACGCAAAGCCTTGGCCACCTCTAGATCCTTGTGATCTTGAAGAAGATGACGATGAACGTGATCTTCCGCTTTGTGATTGACGCATAAAATCTCCTTTGTTTTAAAGTTTTGAACTTTGATAGCAACAACGAGACCGCATTTTTTTGAGTCAAAAACTCTGAGGTAAGTGCGATATAATTTAAGTTTTTTTAAGTTGCTTCAAACGTTCTTCCTGACAGGGACGTGCATCTTTAGGTAATATGACTGTAAATGTGGTTCCGTCTTGTTCAGTGCTGTGAACAGTGATTTTTCCACAGTGTGCTTCGGTGATTCCCTTAACAATAGTAAGTCCAATCCCCCAACCGAGCTTTCCGCTGGATTCGGCTGAACGTGTTCTTGAAAACTGTTGAAACAAACTAGACATATTTTCTTTAGGAATAGGTTCACCGCGATTTTTAACAGAGATGCTGACATCGCTGTCGTACTCAATAGAAATAAGAACAGGAAAATTATTTGCACCGTATTTTATAGCATTACCGCAAAGATTTTCTATAATTCGGCGAATTCCACTCGCACTCCAGTAGCCTTTTACAGAAATCGGGCCCGTTAAAATAAATCGATCACCATGAAGACTTGTTAAGCCATCAATGGTTTCTTGAACTATTTGTGACAAATCACAGTGTTCAATCTGAAGAGAAACGCCATGCCCTGAACGAATACGGCTTGTATCTAAAAGATCTTGAATCATGCTATCACAGCGTTTGGCATTAGCGACGATACGATCAGCCAGTTTTAAAACTATGGTTGCATCAACAGCCTTTGACTGCAGTAACTGCGCCGACATATCAATAACCGAAAGGGGTGTTCGTAAATCATGCGTTAAGGTATTAATAAACTGGTCTTTTAAATTTTCGATCTGTTTTTTTTCGGTAATATCAAAAATTGTAGCAATCACCCGCGGTGGCTGACCGGGAATCAGTGGATACAGTGCTCCTGAAATCATGACCCAGATGGGAGTTCCGTCTTTTTGAATGTAACGTTTTTCTATATTCCATACGGCTCCTTCGGGAATCTGCGATAAATCTTCAGGAAGCCGATTAATAGTTAAATTATTGTCATCGGGATGTGAAACTTCACGCGCCGTCATTTTTAACAACTCGTCTGCGGTGTAGCCCAGCATTTCACAGAAGCGTTTATTCACTTGTAAAAACTTTCCTGTCGAGACATCGACAATGGCTTTTCCAGCAGCAGCCAATTCAAAAATAGTTTTAAAAACCTGTTCTTTTTCTTCAAGCTGTTTACGAACCTGTCGTTCTTGCTCAAAAATAATTTCAGAAAATTCGCAAGCGGCTTTGCTTTGTCCTGCTTGTAAAACATCTAAAATAGTATCGCGGGATAAAACATCTAATGGCTTTTTCTGTTCTAAAATTTCGAAAATAACTTTACGAAGAATATTGTATTCGCGAATAACATGCTCGATAGTAAACTGCGTGGTTGCGGCGCGATCAACCGCATGTTCCTGGGAAATAGCTTCAACCTTCGCCACCACTGACCCATTTTCTTGAGCTTTCTTTAGTGCAAGACTTAGCTGATCTAAAAACTCTGGCAACGAATCAATTAAATGGGGCTTACTTTCTTTTTGTGCTTCACTAAATTGACTGCGTACCAGATATTCCCACCGGGATAAAATTTCTTTTTTGTATTTTTGCAGCTGGTTAGCTGTGTCGATAGCTTGATTTTCCACAAAAAGATTAAAAAGCAAAAAATAGGCCCTATTGCATCGAATAATAAGCACCTTTGTTTGTATTTAGTTTTCATCTAGCCATTCTCGTTGATAACAAGCCCCAGAGATGCAAAATTTCTGACTCATGAAAACGTATTTTGCTTTTGTTCTTTTATTCTTAACTGTGACAGCTAAGGCCGCGTGGGATCTTAATGACGTATCGTATTTAATGCCATTACCCAAAGTTATTGGCCCCGATAATTTACTGCGTATCAAAGATGAAGGCCCGAATGGATTACTTTTACCCCGTCAAACTTTAAGTGTTATACCATCACTTTCTCCGGTGATGAGTTCGGTTGAAGCTGAAGAAAATTTGCGCGTGATTGCTGTACGTATTGACCCGTGTTTTCCGCTTCCGACACCGATGGCTTGCCAAAAACAACTTCGTTTAGTGTGGCAGCCTTTAGAAGTGGGCTTTCGTCAGCAAACTTCTACTGTTGATGCCGCTTTACATAGTTTTTATGTTTTAAGTGATGCTGAATTTAATGAGCTATTAGCAGATCTAACAGCTTGGAAGAATAAATTTAACCCACAGACGAAGGCTCTGCCGTTACAAGTTCACCCTGCTTGGAAAAACGAAGGTGATCAAAGCCCTAGTTTAATCGAATTTAATTCGATCGTAAAAAAATATGCTGGCGTTACAAAACTTACTCGTGTGACTTCGATGGTTGTGCGTGGTGCGGGAGATATGTGGGCCTTTGCCGGGTTTTCATTTACCGATAATAAACTTAAACTTTTTATGGTTCCCCGTTTAGATCGTCAGTCACAGGCTTTTGTTAACTTTGCTGTGCCCGCTGATCATTTTGAACGTGGCATGATTTCACCACAACCAGCTGGCGAAGATTCGTTTTCAAAAATCACGACAAACTCTGATCGTTATCAGGTGGGTGAAACAACACCTGAGCACGAAGAAGTTATTCTTCAAGAGTTACGCGCTATGCACCGTATAGAAAACCCACACACATTTAATCCCGAGAATATGGACTGTGTTTCTTGTCATGTGGCTATGTCGGCGCGTTCGTGGGTTGAAAAAAACCGTTCTGATTTAGGCTTACAAACCATTACTGACGCTTTTGCGTATAAAAACCCTGGGTATAATTTAGAAAACAAAAGCACTAATATTCATAATACGCAAAGCCTGCGTGCTTTTGGTTACTTTGGTAATGAACTAGCCATCAGCCAACGTGTTATCAACGAATCGGCTGCCGTAGCTGATCAGATTAATCAGTACATTGAAAGTTTAAAATAGCGTAAATTATTGACATTGATCGTATCCTCTACTAACTTGGCGTTGTTATTAAACAATAACACGCCGATTTGAGTGCAGCTTGCGGGCGAAAAACAGCTAAAGCGTTTAAGAAGACCTATGGATCATTCGTATCCTTCAATGTATCTTCTGTCTTTAATGTCACATACTCAAATCAGCCTAAGGATAGGTTATGTTTGAGAAAATATTAACAAAACTGCAATTAGATAAAGAAACTTTTTTAATTAACATACTTGTTACAATGGCGTTAATATTTATTCTTTATAAGGCCAACTATGTCTGACGTCGTACAATCAATAGAACCCTGGATGGTTTATTTTTTTCTAAGCTTTGTCTTAGTTTTTATTCTTTTTATCATTGGCTACTGGACTATTTATTTTAAGTTTTTTAAGAAAGATAAGTAAGCTTTTACTATAATGTCTTTTTCTCTAGGCCTAACAGAAATTCTTTAATATTTAGTCCTCCGGCGTAGCCACCCATTTTTCCGTTTTCGTTAATTACTCTATGGCATGGAACAATAAGACTAACCGGGTTTTTGCCGTTTGCTGTACCAACAGCACGACAAGCTTTAGGGTCTTTTAATGCCGTAGCAATCTGTTTGTAAGATCTCGTTTGACCGTACGGAATTTTTTCTAGTTCAGCCCAAACTCGTTTTTGAAAATCTGTACCTTCCAGTTTTAACGGAATATCAAAAGATTCTCTCTTTCCAGTTAAGTACTCACCTATTTGTTTTTCGGCTTTATCAAGCATCTTTGATTCTTTAGATCCTGTTTCTTCTTTTGCAATTTTTTGGTCTTTCCAGAAAACACCGTAA
>CAMLRE010000186.1 GCA_946482355.1 uncultured Bdellovibrio sp. | reverse complement strand
TCGACAATGAAGGCCATGGAACACATGTGGCCGGCATTATCCATAAAGAGTACGCCCAGAAAAAACACGGAGAAGCTTCTTTACGATTGATGGTACTTAAGTACTACAATCCTAAAGGCAGCGATAAGGTCAATGTGATGAATACAATTAATGCGCTTCAATATGCTTCAAGGATGAAAGCGCAGATCATTAACTATTCTGCCGGAGGGGCCATGCCTGAATATCATGAGCTTCAGGCGATCCAAGATGCACGTAAGCAGGGGATCGTTATGGTTGTGGCAGCAGGTAATGAGCAAGAGGACACGGATGTCATTCGTTATTATCCCGCAAGCTACAAGCTTGATAATATGATCTCGGTCGCAGCTATTCAAAAAGATGGAGGGCTCACAACATTTAGTAACTACGGAAAAAACACTGTAGATTTAGCAGCCCCCGGAAAGTCAGTTTTTTCAACACTGCCTAAAAATCGTTACGGTATTTTAAGTGGAACTTCGCAAGCCACAGCTTTTGTGACCG
Organism: uncultured Bdellovibrio sp.; assembly: GCA_946482355.1. The sequence continues at coordinate 4,664 of CAMLRE010000186.1, read as the reverse complement.
GGCATTTAGCCGCAGTGATGGGAGAACGAAAACCAGCCAGCTATAAATTAGCCATCGACAGTCTTTTTAAAGAGGCTGTTTATAACCCAGCGCTTAAAGGACGCACTAAGTTTCAGGTGGCCTTATTAAATGAAATACCCTAAGATTTTTTAAGTCTTCATATACAAAGGATTTTCGAATGCATAAGAACCAGGGCCCGGTGTACTACAACGATTATTTAATGCTTGATAAGTTTCTTTCTTGCCAAGAACCGTTAAGTAAAAAATTTGCCACTAAAGAAGATCCAGAAGCCCACGATGAAACATTATTTATCGTTGTTCACCAAGCCTATGAATTATGGTTCAAACAAATTCTTCATGATTTAGATGCTGTTCTTACAACTTTTAAAAAACCAACAGTTGAAGACAGCGATTTTAGCTACATTATCCAACGTTTAGATCGTATCCGCAAAATTCAAGGTGTATTCAATTCACACTTTGAAATTCTAGAAACAATGACGCCAATGGATTTTCTAGAGTTTCGTAATTTACTGATCCCGGCGTCTGGTTTTCAAAGCACGCAGTTTCGTGAAATTGAAATTAAACTAGGTCTTAATACTGTTGACCGCCAGGGTGTGGATCGTGAGTTCTTCCTGGGTCGTTTAAATGAAAAAGACCGCGCCCGTTTATCAGCTTTAGAGAATACGCCGTCGTTATTACGTCTTTTAGAAAAATGGTTAGAAAGAACACCATTTACGAATAAAGAAAACTTTAACTTTTGGACAGAATACCAGAATTCAATCCAAAAGATTTTATCTGATGACGAAGCCACGATCCAAGCTAACGTGGCTCACTTATCAGATAAAGATAAAGCCATGCAGTTAGAAAATTTACGTATTACTAAAGAAACATTTGCGAATCTGTTTAATGAAGAAGCGCATAATAAAATCGTCGCTGAAGGTGGACGTAAGTTGTCGCAGAAAGCGATTTTAAATGCGCTCTTCATTATGCTTTACCGTGACGAGCCGATGTTAACGATGCCTCATCAAATGATGACGATCATGATGGATATCGATGAAAACTTCACAACATGGCGTTACCGTCATGCGCTTTTAGCTCAGCGTATGTTAGGCACAAAAATCGGAACGGGTGGATCATCAGGTCATACTTACTTAAAGAAAGCTGCTGATAATAATCGTGTGTTTGTTGATTTATTTAATTTATCGACTTACTTAATTCCGCGTTCACGTTTACCTAAAATTCCAGCAGAAATTAAAAAGCAGCTCAATTTTTCAGATGTATAAGAAGTTCTACCAACACTTTCTGAATGCGAATCCTGGTGTGCAACACTATGCCAGTCATTCGCATCATTATTGGCCTGATGTCACTCGCGATGCGATGTTAGAATACTGGAACGATTCAGCGAAGTTTGTCGATGATAAGTGGAATCATATTTTTGCAAATAAAATTCCGCGCACGCAGAAGTTGATCGCTGATATTTTAAATCTGTCGCACCCAGAACAAATTGTTTTTGCACCGAATACGCATGAGTTTGTCGGCCGTATCCTAAGTTGTTTTAAGCCTGATAAAAAAATCAGAATTCTAACGACAGATTCAGAGTTTTATAGCTTTGACCGCCAGATTAATCGGTTGATCGAAGAGCAAATTGTTGAAGTGGTTAAAGTACCAACGCAGCCTTTTGAAATTTTTGAAAACCGCTTTAAAGAACATCTTAAAGCGCAAGACTGGGATTTAGTGTTTTTTAGTCAGGTGTTTTTTAATTCAGGTTTTGCGATTAAAGATTTAGTGGGCATTATTAGCCAAGTCACAAATCCAGAAACGATTGTGGTGGTTGATGGTTATCACGCCTTTATGGCGATGCCGACAGACCTGCAAGCCATTGAAAATCGTATTTTCTATATCGCTGGTTCTTACAAATACGCGCAAGGTGGCGAAGGGGCATGCTTTATGGTTGTACCCAAAGGTACGACACTTAAGCCGTCGAATACTGGGTGGTTTGCGGGCTTTTCTGATTTAGCCGGTAAGGGTAGCCAGGTGGTTTATTCTGATGATGGCTACCGCTTTGCCGGAAGCACGATGGATTTTTCGGCGCTTTATCGTCTAGAGGCTTCGCTTACGTTATTTGCAGGACACAACCTGTCGGTTGAAAAAATCCATCAGCATGTGCAGGCTCTGCAAAAAGTATTTTTAAGTGATATTGGTAAGTGGGCGCACCCGAAATACAGCAAATGGTTAAATGAAAAAAACTTGCTTATGCATGATTTAAATCATCACGGGCATTTTTTAACTTTCGAGATTCATTCGCCTGAGATGACTAAATCATTGCACGACGAATTTCATAAAGCGGGGATTCGTACTGACTATCGCGGAAGCCGTTGGCGCTTTGGTTTTGGGCTTTACCAAGATAACCATATTGATTTAAGCGGGCTTAGTTAGGGTCAGACCAAAGAGAGCGATCTTTCATAAGTTTGCGATCATTCACATTCGTAGGAACTGCTTTAGCCGAATAAGCCATCGTTTGGTAAGCTCCATCGCGAACTTTCACAGCTTTAATATCGACATCAACAATAGCGTTATAGTTTTTTGCAGCCGCTGCAAAAGCTAAACGCATTGTTACGTCTTGTTCATCAGAGCCTTCAGCTGAAATGGGCTTTTCGATACGTTTAATAAAGCGCGTTTCTTTACCTTGGGTTTTATCAAAAACCAGAACTTCTTGAGCTTTTGTTAATACGGCTTCGTAATCTGTTAAGGCAGCACCAACATGCTGGTCGAAACAAACAGTGCAGTAAGTGTTATGGCTTAACTCTGGTGTGCGGGTAGACATAAATTGAAAGGCTGTTTCGGGCATAAACTGAACACAAGATTTGCACAAAGAGTCGTTACAGACGCCACATTGGTAAGGAGCCTTTTTGTTTTGGCAAATAGCACAGTTGCAACCAGAATTTGTTTGAGAGTTTTCCATAGGGATTAAGTACCATAGAATGGGAGCAATCTTTAAGGGAAATTCGATTTTTTGTGTTTACTTATATACCCTCTAGGCCGATCATAATTATATGAGTACTCAACAGGCCCACACCGATATAAATTCTACACGTTCTCTTAAAAAGGGCCCTATGGCATTGCTTGAAAATTTGATCCGTAAGTTTTCAACAGTGGCCTTTATTCTGTTTTTATTACCCTTAGTTTTGCTTTATGTGATGATTTTAGGCTTCTCGATAACACCTGCAATTTACCTTTTTCAAAAAGCTAATATCTGGGTTGAAGGGTATTCATTATTCGCTAAATCTTTATGCTACGGCATGTGTGCTGGGGCGGGTTTTATTTCTTTTATTTTATCTTTAATTTTTATCGTTCCGATTTTTAATGCGCCACTTATTCCGTTTGTGCGCCCGTACCGCGGAGCTTGGTATTCGTTAGAATCAATTCCTTGGTATTACCACAATGCGCTTACATATTTAGTGCGCTACACGATCTTAGAATTTTTAACACCATCGCCATTAAATATTTTATTTTTCAAAATGATGGGCATGAAGATCGGAAAAAACGTTGTCATCAACACATCAAATATTTCTGATCCATGTCTGATTCAACTTGATGATTATGTCACAATTGGTGGTTCGGCGTTTATGATGGCCCACTACGGAATGAAGGGGTATTTGATCATCGATAAATTACACTTAAAGCGCGGAGCTATGATTGGCTTAGGCGCAAAACTTTTAGGTGGTGTTACGATCGAAGAAAAAGCCACAGTTCTTCCGAACTCAGCCGTACTTCCAAAAACAATCGTTGCCGCTGGCGAAAAATACGGCGTGCAATCTCAAGTTCACGATTAAGTAATACGCTATTCTTTTTGATTAGAGACAATGTAGTTATGAAGTAACCACAGGCGGATTTGTTTTAATAAGTGATCGGTCATTCCAAAGAACACAAACTGATGTAAAAAACCTGCCGGATCATCTTTACCACCAGCGCTTGGTTGCTTTTCAGTGTAATGGCAAAAAGCGGGTAATTCTACGTTTTGGGTCTCGTCTTCGCTTAAGAAAACGAATTCACGAAATTCTTTGTAATTTAACTCACGGCTATAGACAAGATTCACGTACAATTCAGAAATTTCTGAAATCTTAACTTTGTTAGCTACTTTTAAAACTTCGCGCGAAGTGATGTTTAATAAATGGCTGTGTTCTTTTTCGCTTAAGGCATTTAAGTGAATTTTTAATTTTTTAAAGAAGTAAGCGCGATCTAACGGGCGCGGAAAAATATCGCGGTACTCGGTCGCATGCTGTTTTAAATCATCTTCTTTTGGTGTGACCGGTGCATACCAAAAATGCACACAGTCTTTTTTAAACAGTTCAGAGAAATTTTCAAATTTGATATCTGTAGTGTTGATGCAAAAGTGATGGTCGTAAGCGGCCGAAGTGGCTTTTTTAGTCGGATCAATTTTAACTATTTCAGCAGTCACGTTATTATAGCGGTTCTGAATTTCGATCGCGAAGCCTTTGTTTTCTTCATTATCTAAACCAATAATGGCCAGCTTTAACGGAATCGTTGATTTCGGTGGATTTAAATTCCATAAGGCACTTGAGGCATGATCTGATTTATGAGCGGCAATATATTTACGAAGTGTATTTAAAAACGGCTGTTCAGCGGCAAAGAATTGAAACTTGT
>CAMLRE010000185.1 GCA_946482355.1 uncultured Bdellovibrio sp. | reverse complement strand
AGCCAGCGAAATCGTGCGCCTGATCGCAGCCCGCATGGGTTTACCTGATTCAGTGTTATTTTAATTTTATGCCACCAAAAATTCGTGAACATTTTAATTTAGAATTATCTTTAGCTCGCTTAGCCGAAAACGCGCGTGATTTTGAATCAGCGTGGAAGCACTTAGCAAGAGCCCATATCCTTAGCCAGTACTTCGCAGGCCCGCATGTATGGACTCACATTTTAATGCTACGTTTAGGTCTTAAAACGTATAACACGTCTGAAATTTTAGGACAGATTCCCCGTTTAATTTTAGCTGCGCCCGGTTCGTGGTTTAAAAAAGCGCCGAAAGGTAATACGGGATTATCTAATGTTGGAATTTTTCAACCGTTAGAAATCCCGAACGATTTAAAACAACTGTTAAGCCACTAAGAAAAGCATCTGCACCCAAAGAGCGACGATACAAGCCCAGCTAATCATAAAGAAGATCATTCTTACGCGAACGTTGTTACTGCCTAAGTGAATAAACGTATGCAACATGCGCGCTACAACGAAAGCCCACATAATCCCAAGAGTTAGTGGATTCGCTAACCCTAAAGCAAAATGCATCACCCCGACTGGAAAGAACAGAGTGGGCACTTCGAATTGATTTTCATAATGGCGCTCAGCCAATCTGGAATATTCTGGCGGTGGAGCTTCTGTGTAAGCTTTAAAGTATTTCATTGATACTTCTTTATTTTTTAAAGCTCTTACGCGTGTGCGAAATAAATGAACCGCTACGCCAAACATCCAAAAAGCGTAAAACGCCATGGGGTAAATTAATAAATTTTTATTAAAATCCATTAGCTTCTCTCTTGATCGCCAGTCATGGCTTGGAAAAGAATTTCAGCAGTTTTTGCTGAAGGTCCTTTTTCACGACGGTAATAAATGAATTCTGTTTTATATTCAAAATCTGTGGTTTGAATTTTATTTAAACGACCACCGCGAATTTGTTTTTTTACAGAATGCGCTGGTAAAAAGCCAATGCCTAAGCCATTTTCGATCACACGTTTAAGTGTTCCCACATTTGATGATTCAAAAACTGCAGGCACAGTGCCTAATTTTTCATTTAACATTTTATCAAAGTGCGGAAACTCATTCGAAAAATGCACGTATGGGATCTTTGCGATATCTTTCATACTCACAGTTGATGGGTAAAATTCATCTTTACCAGAACCCACTAACCACATTTCTTCTTTTAAAAGAACATGCGATGCTGTTTCTTTTAAAGTTTTACCATAGTTCGTTTGCACATCGGGTAAAACCACAACGTCTAATTCATTTTTTTCGTAAGCTTCGATTAAATCTTCGCCCTTGGCGTAATCCACTTTGATTTTAAAATCAGGGTTAAACTTTAATAATCGGCTTACCACCGGGCTCATTAAGTGAAGACCGATTGAATTTAGCGTACCGATTCTTAACTGACCACGAAGCTGGGCGCCCACAGATTTAATCGAAATTTCGGCGGCTTGAGAAAGGCTTAGAATCTTTTTAGCGTGTTCGTATAAAACTTCGCCCTGAGCTGTGGTTTTAATTTGTTTACTCCCACGAACTACCAGTTCAACCCCTAATTCGTCTTCTAAGTTTTTCATCTGCTGACTCACTGCCGGCTGAGTTAGAAATAGTTTATCGGCTGCGGCCGTCATACTGCCCTCAGATACGACCATGACAAAGGTCTGGAGTTGCGAAAGATTTAACATAAATTACCTCATTCGATAGCGAACCAATTTGATAGAGAACAAAAAAGTGGTTACAATGTTTTCACATCACAATTGTAGATGTAATACAACAAGCGAGGCAACATGAGATCATACACTTTTAGACTCTTACCGTTAGTTTTTTTACTGATCGGTTCTATGTCTGAAGCTCGAACTTTTAAAAATGCTTATATCTCTTTTGAGATGTTAGACACTTGGAAATGTAAATTAGAGCAAACTGAATGGGTATGCCGTGCCGAAGATCCACAAGAGTCAAAAGAAGCGGTTATCATTTTAACAGCTAAAGAAAAAGGCCCAACTGATAACTTCCCTATCTACATGGATCATATGTCAAAACCAATGACGTTAAATCTACGTACTGGTGGCACAGCGCAATCAACAGTAACAATGCCGCCACGTGAAGAAGTGATCAATGATCAAAAATGGTTAGATGGTCTTCATGCAAACTCTGAAGTTCAAAACTACTTCACACGTTACTTAGCAACAATCAAAGATCAAATCGCGATCTTAGTGACTTTCTCAGTTCATAATAAATACTACGCAAAACACAGAGCGCACTTTATGGATACAGTACGTTCATTACGCGTTATCGCTACTAAAGATTTATTATCTCGTCCTGATCTTGGCCCAATCCGTGGCTCAGGTGAAGTTTTAGGTGCCGGTATCGGCCAAGCTATGCCAGGCGATTTACTAGCGGCTGACGACGAAGGCGGCGCTGGCGGCGAAGAGAAAAAAGGTTTATTACAAAACGAAATGGTTCTTGGCGGAGGATTACTTTTATTAGTTGTTCTTGCTTACGTTGGTATTAAAATGTACCAAAAAAGAAATGGTTAAATAGATCAAAGTCTATACGCGCAGAAAATCTGGAGCATTATCTTGCCAACACTGCGCGTTCTCTCTAGAAATCACGACCTAAGCCCCCTTGTCTCATTCTCAACTTGGTCCGATTTGTGTGTCAAAGAATGTCACAACATCAAAAGAAATGGCGATAGAATGAAGAAGTTATTTATTTGTTTTACTCTTTGGATTGGGTCTCAAGCAGCGACTGCTGCACCTGACACCATGACGTGCAACCGAAACCAATCCACTTTTAATTGTATGGTCTGCAACTGTTATCACGAAACCCGCGGCGAACCGATGGAAGGTAAAATTGCTGTTGCTAAAACAGTTTTGTCTCGTAAAGAAAGTGATGAGTTTCCGGATACAGTCTGTGGCGTCGTTTACCAACCAGCTCAATTTAGTTGGACGGCTGACAGCTATAAAAACAATATCAGCGCCAGCAAGTTAGAAGATAAAGAAGCTCTTCAAGATTGCCGAGCGGCCGTTGACTTATCTATTAACGAAGGCGCTAACGGCTTAATTTATTTTTATAACCCACGCAAAGTAACACCAGGCTGGGCCCGTCGCGCAACTTCGTGCGGCCGTGCTGGCGAACATGTGTTCTTAGTTCCCCGTGGTGAAAAATGTCCGAAATACTTAGGTGCTAATCGCTCTGGTGGTTCGTCACAAAAACAAAAAAGTTCTAGCGGAGGTACTGCCCGATGATCAAATTAATTAGCTTTTCACTTTTATTCGCCTCTGTCGTTCAAGCAGCACCGATTGTAAAATCAGCAACGAATGCTTTAGAAATTAAATTTCAGAACGACAATGTCGAAGTGCAATTGCCAGAAACAGCTTTCAAAGCTTTAACACAGTGGAATCCTGAATTTGTTATTTTCAGTAAAAATGATTACAGCAAATCAGTTCTTGAATTGTTTAAAGACCTTGGAAAAGACATGGTGCCGATGGCTTTTATCGATGACCTTGATGGTAACGACAAAAAAGACATCGTTTTATTCGGAACAGATCTTAAAAACCAATACGTAGTCGCTTTATTACAACGAGATAAAAAATGGACTCTTGTTAAAGTGGCGCAATGGTCTATTAAAGATATTAAAAGTTCTGTAATTCCTGCGACCGAAATTTCTTCAGCTGCAACAGCCGCTACAACTCCTAAAGAGACTGGCGTACCAATTTACGTATTACCGGCTCAAGGCGAACAAGCGACTAAGCTTAAAGAAAAGAAAAAAGTGGGCATCCAAGTTGAAACATACATGGGTAATGGCGATGTTTATGAAATCAAAAACAACAAGCCTGTTAAATTCACTTTATAATTTTTAAGAATTATCGAACTACAAAATCAGTAAAATACACATCTTTAACAAGTCCTACTCGTAGGACTTTGTTAACTTCTTCGACGATCTTATCTTTTAAAAATAATTTTCCCTGAATCGTTTCTAAGTCAGAATAAGATTTATCATTTAATAAACGAATAATACTGTCACGGGCACGCGCTGTTTTATCAGAATCCATGATCTCTGTGAAAGACTGCGCGTTTAACATATCAAGATTAACCTGTAGTAAAATTTGTCTTTGCGGCTGCCCGCTCAAGTTCACTAAAAACTTATCCATCGTGTAAACGTTCATACCCTTTTCTACTAACTCAGGTAAGCTTGCTGGCTGTCTTAATGTCTCTTCTACGATGTAAGGTGATTCGTAACCAATCGTTGAGGCATACACCCAATAAGCACCTGTGCCTAACCCGCAAAGGTTTAAAAGGATCAATAAACTATTCAAGATAAGTTGCAGCTTTTGTTTCATACTGATGTTATCGGACCACCAAACTTAGGTCTTAAGACCAAAGGTGTGCAAAATGTTAAAAATCTGTTATCATTAGTCGTAATATGGGGGCCTATGAGTTGTCTGTTGTCTCATATTAGGACAAGATAATTTAACGAGAATGAAATTGCATAGACTTTCACCATTTTTATCTACTTTGGCTTTCGCTTTTATTTTACAAGCGAAAGTAACTGCTATGGCCCAAACAGCTTCGGGCACGGCTACCCTTTTTCCGAATGAGATTTTACAAATTTCAGATGCTCCTGAAATTAAATCTTCAATCATGATTGCAGATAAAACTGAGCGCAAACTTTACTTCTTTGAATCAGAAGAAAATTTAACATCACCCACTTCATTTGAAATCGATATCGGTAAAAATGGTGGTAACAAAACTAAACGTAACGATCAAAAAACTCCTGAAGGAATTTATCTTTTACAAACAAAGAAAACTCCGCCAGAAATTCCTTTTGACCGTTACGGCTCGTTAGCTTTTACAACTGACTACCCTAATGTTTTTGATAAGTTTGAAAATAAAACCGGTGATGGTATTTGGCTACACTCAGTACCAGATACAGTTCCGTTAAACCGCGGTTCAAAAGGCTGCGTGGTTTTACGTAATGACAATATTCAAAAGTTATCTAACCAAATCGCTTTAAACAAAAGTCATCTGATCATTAATTCAAAAACGTCTTGGATTGATAGCGCTACTCATACAGCTAAAAAAAATAAAGTGATGAACTGGATCACGACTTGGAAAGACTACTGGCAAAAGCAAGATCTTGATAACTATATCAAACTTTATTCAGACGACTTCTCTGCCCCTAGCTTTAATAAAAAATCTTGGT
>CAMLRE010000184.1 GCA_946482355.1 uncultured Bdellovibrio sp. | reverse complement strand
ACTCTGAAATTCAAGAGTACTTAACAAACCAAAACGTACTCACAATGAGTGGTAAAGATTCAGGCCGTAAAGGTGTGATGTACACAAAATCTGAAATCGAACATATTTTCTTAAAACGTAAAAAACAAATTGATGAACGTCGCGCGATTCTTTTAGAGAGAGTAAAATAATATGAAACACTTAGTTTTAACTTTAGGATTAATCGCAAGCATTAACACGTTCGCGGCCCCTAACAAATATTGTCTTGATGACGGCAAACAAGATGGCTCAGATTTCTTAGCTTTAGTCAGCAAAGAAGAAGGCCATAAGTTAAAACGCGCCTATGCACCAACTGATTTAGTCAATGTTCCGCAAGATTTAATCTGGAACAAATCAGGTTCTGGTGAAAAACTTCGTAAAGAAGTTTTAGAAGCTTTTATTGCCATGACAACAGCAGCTAAAGCCTCTGATGTAACTATTAAAATCTATTCAGGCTATAGAAGTTTTGATCAACAATGTTCAACTTACGCGAGCAAATTTCCTAAATTTAAAGACAAATTTAAAACTGAAGAAGAATTAACGGCCTACGTACAAAGTATCAGTGCTGTTCCCGGCAGAAGCGAACACCAATTAGGTGCGACGTTTGATTTAGTTTATCCAAGCTTAGGGCCGACCTTATCTTACCCGGATATTAAAGAGCGCTGCCCACAAAACAAATGTAAAGAGTACGAATGGCTTTTAAATAACGCGCATAACTTTGGTATGGCTATGAGCTACCCGCGCTATTCAAAAAACTTAAAAGTAGAATCAAACCCCGTCACTCAATATAACTTTGAACCTTGGCACTGGCGTTATGTCGGTGTTCAATCTGCGACTGAAATTTATAAAATTTCTCAAGATATCGGCCGTCGTTTATCGGTGCTTGAATATGCAAAGTTTAAAAAAGGATTACTATCTTACGAAAACTTACAAAACCCAGAAGGTTATTTAAATAACCGTGAACCTCAATCAGTCACACAAGAATTAGTGATCGGTATGGGTGGTGACGTCAGTCTTTCTCGCCCGGGTTCAGATAAACTTGAAGCCACAGGCAGTACTTTTAATTCGTTTACCACTTGGGAACAAATGACTGTTGGTCTAAAAAAAATGACGGCAGGTAATGATTTAAACTTTATGAATCTTGAAAGCGTTGTATCAACTAAAACCAACGCCGAAATGCCTATTATCGAAGGTAAAAAATGGCCCCAAAAATCTCACCCGGCCGGTGTTGATTATCTAGTGAATAAAGTGGGCTTTAATATGATCTCATCAGCGAATAACCACGCTTATGATTACGATCAATTAGGTATCGAAGAAACTTTAGCTAACTTAAAAGATATCCAGGCACGCGCAGGACACGAAGTGTATATGTCTGGTCTTGGCCGCTTAGAAGAAACGGTAAATCCTGTAATTATCGAAAAAAACGGTTTACGTATTGCTTACGTGGCTGTCGGTATGAAAGGCGATGACCGCCCCCACTGGGAAAAATCCTGGGCTCCGACAGCAACCACAAACGGTATGTTATCAGTTCGTCTTTGCAAAAACGGTAACGTTGAAAAAGCGATGATCCCCTGCCCTGAGTACGCTGATTTAAAATTAATTTTAGAAAATTTAAAAAATACTCCGGCAGATCTTCGTATCGTATCAATCCACGAAGGCATGGAATTATCAGTTTACACGAAAAATGGTTCTAAACCTGATGATGATACGACTCAGACTGAAGACGGCAAACAACGCCAGCGTTCAGAAAACAGAAACATCGAAGCTAAAATGGCTTTAATTAAAAGCTATGCGGTTGATTTAGTGATCGGTCACCACACGCACAACGTGCGCCCGTTAGAATATAATCAAAAATCTTTCGTAGCTTACAGTTTAGGTAATTTATTATTTTTAGGTGGCAAAAACTATAGCACGAATAAATTTCCATTATGGAATCGTTTCGGCTTATTTGTTAAAAATTACTACTCATTCACAAACGGTCACTTGATTTTAGCCGCTTCACAAATTATTCCGACTAAAAATAGCCACATCAGCCCAACTTACTGGGATGCAGCGACTGCTAACCAATACGTAGATTTTTTAAATGCCGCCAGCAAAAAGTCTTTAGGCGAAAATGCGATTGAATATAAATCATTAAACGACGGTACTGCGGTATTTTGTGTACCCGGTGTTGAAAAAGGCGAACGCGCAGCAAGAATCTGCGGTTCAGCTCAATAATTACTTCTTCTTTGAAAATGCGGCTCGTAAGGTTTTTTCAAAAATATACGAGTCGTAGGTTTTTCCTTCGATATGTGTCTCTGCAACAATTTTATAACCGCGGCGTTTGTACCATTCTACTAAGTGTGTTGCCGGTTGTGCGGTATTTAACTGAATAGCTTCGTATTTTTCATCGTTCGCTAACTGCTCACAGAAATCCATAATAATCGAACCAAGACCCAACCCTTTTAGCTTTGGTGCAATTGCGAATTGCTCTAGGTAAGCTGATTTTCTTCCGGTAATTTCATTTCTTTCGTAATACAAAATGGTACCGACAACTTCTTTATTTAAAAGTAAAACAAAGGTGCGGCCTTTAGCCATACGTTTACGGGTTTCAGCTTCGTCTTGATAAGTCGCCGTGTAGTTTAAGCCTTTATCAGCGTGCTCTTTATAGGCTTCATTTAATAATGTGCGAATTTGCGAAACATCGCTATCTTGAGCCAAACGAAACATATAGTGCTGATTATTGTGATTAATATTAAAATTCATTAGAAAGAATATCCTACTTGTAATTTAAGTAATGAAATACGCGGAACCCAGCGAATAAGTTTAGCCACTGTATCTACAGTGTCTTTACTATCTTCGTCAGTTGCAAAGTCGCTGTACTTATTATTGTACTTAGTTGTAAAAACAGGTTGCGACCAAGAAGCCCAATCAACACCCACCATCCAGCGGTTAGAAAAAATCCAACGATTACCAATACCCACGTTAAATCCTAATGACTCGATTTCCATCAAATCAGCATCGGGAATATTTGTCGCAATATAAGCTAAATACTTACTTCCGATATGCACTTTGAATTTATTGTAGCTTAATCCGTAACTTAAATTAAAAGTTTCTGTTCCGAAATAATTACGGCGAATCAACGATAAACGCTCGTCTGTCATTTCACCGATATCATCAACTAAAAACGGAACTGAAACGCTGCTTTTTAAATATTCTAACTCCCAGGTGTAATCAGCGTTAGTGACCGTACCTAAGGTTACACCAAATTTACTTGGTAAAATAAGATCAATGGGTGCAAAATTTCCGGTGACAAAATAATTAGAGTTTTGACGAACCAAGCGGCTGTGGCTTAAAGCCTGAACCACTTGGTTTTTACCTTCTTGAAAAGCTTCGACGATTTTTTCCTGCGTGTTTTGCTCTTCAGCAAAAGCGCATGACGAAAAGGCTAATAAAAATACGAAAATACTTTTTAACATAGCCTAGATTTCTAACACCTAAGAAATCAAATAGCTAGCGAAGACCTTCTTCTGACCAGGCTCCAAGCAGACTAAATAAGCTATAACGCGACGGCTGCTCGTGGATAACGATATAACTAGGTTCTAAAGCTTCAATAACAGGTTTTGGAGCATCACAGTTCAGACGGTCACCGGTTTTAAGCACGTAGTCGCGCTCATCACCAGTAAATGTAACCCACACCATACCGCTACCGATAACGATTTGAGAGTTAGCTTTGACTTCGATCAAGTCACCTTTTTTAAGAAAGATTTGTTTTTTTGTAGTGAGATCCATACAGCTAGTATAAGATATTTAAGTAATGAGTACAGATGCACCTAAAATGAATTGTAACCAGTACAGTTTAGGTCTTTAGTTGGAGGTTCCAAAATGGCACGCTCGCCTATTTTACGCAAATCAGATGTATCGCTTTATAACCAGGTTGAAGGCTTAATCAAAAACTGGATTACTGATGGTACACTCTTAGCCGGAAGCCGTATTCCCTCTGTACGTGCGATGAGTAAAAAATTAAGCGTAAGTATTTCGACTGTTAATCAAGCGTATGCTCTACTCGAAGCGCAAGGCCATATTGAAGCTAAGCCACAATCTGGCTACTTCGTAAAAAGATTAACTACGGTGAACACTCCGGCTTTTAAATCAAAAGCCATGCCCTCGCCTCGTTTTGTTAAAGATAGCTCTCGAAATTTAGATATCGTTCATTCCTGCAGTAATGAAAAATTAGTTCCTCTAGGTGGAGCTGTTATTCACACTTCACTTCTTCCAACGATGAGTTTGCAAAAATCTTTACTAAAAGTAATGCGCCAAGAACCGGTCAAAGCAATGCGCTACGCGCCCTTAGGTGGAATCTACGAATTAAGAAAAGAAATTTCTAAGCGCACGTTTGATGCAGGATATGTCGTTGACCCAGAGCAAGTGATTATCACAAATGGCTGCACTGAAGCTTTAAACTTAGCTTTAAAATCATGTACAAGCCCGGGCGATATCGTGGCTGTCGAAAGCCCTACGTTTCACGGCATTTTACGTTTGATTGAAGACCAAGGTTTAAAACTTTTAGAGCTTCCGGCCACTTCAGATAAAGGTATTGATTTAGATGCGTTTGCCGAAAAAGCTTCTAAATTTAAAATTAAAGCAGCCCTTGTTACACCAAACTTTTTAAATCCTATCGGAAGTTTAATGAGTGATGAAAACAAAGAAAAATTCGTGCAGCTTTGCTACAAACACAACATTACAATCATTGAAGATGATATCTACGGCGAACTTTATTTTACGCCAACCCGTCCGTTAACTTTAAAGTCTTTTGATAAGCAGGATAAAAACTATCTTTGCTCTTCTTTTTCAAAAACCCTATCGGCCGGCTACCGCATCGGTTGGGTGATTCCCCCAGAATCGGATAAAGAAAAAGTTTTGCTTTTCAAATCGACGAACACATCAAGCACTAATGGCGCTTTACAGATGGCCATCGCTGATCATTTAGCAAATCACTCTTACGAACGCCATTTACGTAAACTTCGTCAAACTATTGAAAAAAATTTCGCTCTTATCACTGCGACGATTCAAAAACATTTCCCCGAAGATATTAAAATTACGCACCCCCGAGGTGGCTGTTTGATCTGGATTGAGTTTGCAGCAAGCACAAACACGCTTGATCTTTTTGAAAAAGCATTAAAGAAAAACATCAGTGTTGTTCCGGGCTGTGCTTTTTCAAATACGGGAAAATATATGAACTGTCT
>CAMLRE010000183.1 GCA_946482355.1 uncultured Bdellovibrio sp. | reverse complement strand
TTTGGTTCTTTTGAACTGTACGCTCTTTTTTAATGAGCTGATTAATTGTAGGCACGTTTATACTCTCCTAATTTAGGTATAAGCCTTATCCCAGAATATTTATAGCAATTCTAGTTCGCTATTGGTTTGAAACGGGCCATAACCCGTTATTCGACTTTTGGTCGAAGAACAAGATTTGTAACCTGCAAAGACCCCGAAGGTCAAGCGGGACAAGGCCTTTTTCCAATAAAAAAAGGACCTATTTCAGGTCCTTTTTCACTCAGGCTGTTTAAAACCGAAGTTTGATCAATTTTCCCAAAAAAAAGCCCCCGTTTAAAACGAGGGCATTCATAAAATGGGTTGAATCGAGGCGCCGACAACCGACCGACTGAGGCGTACGTCAGTACGCCGCAGGGAGGAAGGGCGGAGGCAACGAAGAGTCAGCCCATTTTAGGGATGACCGACTAGCCTCCGAATGGAAGAGCTGCTGAGTCCATGTCTTCGTCTTCTGCAACTACTACTTTCCATTTTTTGTATGCTGTTAAGCCTGTACCAGCAGGGATCAGACGACCCATGATGATATTTTCTTTTAAGCCACGTAAATGGTCAGTTTTAGAGTTGATAGCTGCTTCCGTAAGAACTTTTGTTGTCTCTTGGAACGAAGCTGCTGAAATCCACGATTCAGTGCTTAATGATACTTTCGTGATACCTAATAATAGAGGTTTGAATGTAGCGATTTGGCCACCCTCTTTAGATACGCGATCATTTTCTTCAAGCATTGATGTTCTTTCAGTTTGCTCACCAGCTAAGAAACGAGTGTCACCGCCATCAGCGATTTCAACTTTACGTAACATTTGGCGAACGATCACTTCGATGTGCTTATCATTGATACCCACACCTTGTAGACGGTAAACTTCTTGAACTTCATTTACTAAGTAAGCTGATAATGCTTTCGGACCTAATACCGCTAATAAATCATGCGGATTTGTTGGACCGTCAACTAACGCTTCACCGGCACGAACGAACTCACCCTCACGAACGGCAACGTGTTTACCTTTTGGAATTAGGTATTCAGTTTGCTCGCCGATTTCAGGAGTAACGATAACACGTTGTTTTCCTTTTACGTCTTTACCGAAAGTTACGAAACCATCGATTTCAGCGATGATCGCTGCATCTTTAGGTTTACGTGCTTCGAATAATTCAGCAACGCGCGGAAGACCGCCCGTGATATCTTTCGTTTTCGAAGTTTCACGGTGAAGTTTTGCGATAACATCACCGGCGTGAACGTCTTGACCATCAGCGATCAATAATTGCGCGCCTACTGGAATCATGTAACGAGCTGGGATGTCACGACCTGGAAGGTTCATAACTTTACCCATGCTGTCTGTCATGAATACAGTTGGTTTTGTATCTGAAGATTTTGATTCAGTAATAACTTTAGTAGCGAAACCAGTCACTGGATCCACTTGCTCAGTCATTGTTTTACCTTCAACGATATCTTGGAATTGAACTTTAGCAGTTACTTCCGAGATGATTGGATTCGAATACGGATCCCACTCAGCGATTGCGTTACCTTTAGTAACTTTGTCGCCATCTTTGAAGTTTAATGTCGTACCGTAAACTAATTTGAAGTTTTCGCGCTCACGACCTGTTTCATCAACAACTAGAGCGTTACCGTTACGATTTAAAACTGTTAACTTGCCAGCTTTATTTGTAACAGACTGTACGTTTTGTAATTTTAAAATACCATCGAAACGAGTTGTGTGAACTGATTGTTCAACCGCACGAGAAGCCGCACCACCTAAGTGGAACGTACGCATTGTTAACTGAGTACCAGGCTCACCGATTGATTGAGCTGCGATAATACCCACTGTTTCACCTAAGTTCACAGTAGCACCACGAGCTAAGTCACGACCGTAACATTTCACACAAACACCACGACGGGCTTCACATGTTAATGCTGAACGAATTTGGATTTTTTCAATTCCAACTTCTTCGATTTTCTTAACAGCCATCTCATCCATTTCACCGTTAGCTTTTACGATAACAGTGTTTGTCGTTGGATCGATAACGTCATTGATAGTTACACGACCTAAAATACGATCGCCAATACCTTGGATGATTTCACCCGCTTCGTAAACCGGAGTGATTTCTAAACCTTCTTTAGTACCGCAATCAATTTCAGAAACAACAACGTCTTGGGCTACGTCAACTAAACGACGAGTTAAGTAACCAGAGTTCGCTGTTTTTAAGGCTGTATCGGCAAGACCTTTACGAGCACCGTGAGTTGAAATGAAGTATTGTAATACTGTTAAACCTTCACGGAAATTCGCCGTGATCGGAGTCTCGATGATTTCGCCTGACGGTTTCGCCATAAGACCACGCATCGCACCTAACTGACGTAACTGATTGAAGGAACCACGGGCTCCGGAATCGGCCATGACGTAGATAGGATTGAATGAAGGACCAGTGATTTCTTTGCCATCAACGATAAACTTTTGTTTTTCGATTTGGCCCATCATCTCTTTGGCAACTTTATCTGAAGTTTGTGCCCAGATATCCACAACTTTATTGTAGCGCTCACCGTCAGTAATTAAACCTTCGTCGTACTGTTGTTGGATTTCAGTCACTTGTTTTTCAGCGTCAGCTAACATCGGAGCTTTTTGTTCTGGGATTAACATGTCATCCACAGAGATAGAAAGACCCGCACCAGTTGAGTATTTGAAACCTAACTGCATGATTTGGTCAGCTAAGATACAAGTTGCTTTAGCACCAGCAAGACGGAATGTCGTATCGATTAATGATGCAATCGATTTTTTTGACATCGCCGTATTGATTGTTGTGAAAGGAACTTCTTTAGGTACTGAATCAGATAAGATCGCACGGCCTACAGTTGTTTCTTCAACTTTACCTTTAATTTTAACTTTACAAGAAGCTTGGATATCTACGATGCCAGTTTCAAAAGCGTATAATGCTTCTTGAACTGACGCGAAAGATTTACCCGCACCTTTTGCACCAGGGCGTTGACGAGTCATCCAGTATAATCCCAAGACAACGTCCTGAGATGGATTGATGATCGGCTTACCATTGGCTGGTGATAAGATGTTATTTGTAGACATCATTAATACACGAGCTTCTACTTGCGCTTCTACTGAAAGTGGAACGTGAACGGCCATTTGGTCACCGTCGAAGTCGGCATTGAACGCCGTACAAACTAACGGATGTAATTGGATCGCTTTACCTTCGTGAAGAACCGGTTCGAAAGCTTGGATACCAAGTCTGTGAAGAGTTGGAGCACGGTTTAGTAATACCGGATGTTCTTTAACTACTTCAGCTAAGATATCCCATACTTCAACAGTCTCTTGATCAACTAAACGTTTAGCTTGCTTGATAGTTGTCGCTAAACCTTTTTCTTCTAATTTGTTGTAAACGAATGGCTTGAATAATTCTAAAGCCATTTTCTTAGGTAGACCACATTGGTGTAATTTAAGAGTAGGTCCTACAGTGATCACCGAACGACCAGAGTAGTCCACACGTTTACCTAATAAGTTTTGACGGAAACGACCTTGTTTACCTTTAAGCATGTCACTTAAAGATTTAAGAGGACGTTTATTTGGACCAGTAAATGTTTTACCACGACGGCCGTTATCTAATAACGCATCAACCGCTTCTTGTAACATACGTTTTTCATTGCGGATGATGATATCCGGAGCGTTTAACTCTTGAAGACGTTTAAGACGGTTATTACGGTTGATAACACGACGGTATAAATCATTTAGATCTGAAGTCGCGAAACGGCCACCATCAAGTGGTACTAACGGACGTAAATCCGGTGGCAACACAGGAAGCGCTTCTAACATCATCCATTCGCATTTGTTTGAAGAACCTTTGAAAGCTTCTACAACTTTTAAGCGTTTAGAGATTTTTTTGATACCAGCTTCAGATTTTGTTTCTTTAAGCTCGATACGTAATTTACGAGATAAGTACTCAGGATCGATCTTACGTAACATTTCACGAACGGCTTCACCGCCCATACCGGCTTTGAAGTTAGGACCGAATTCATTTAAAGCTGCATTGTATGCATCTTCATTTAAAACAGCGCCTTCTTCTAAAGTTGTCTCCATTGGATCAACAACGATGTATGATTCACAGTAAAGAACTTTCTCAACATCTTTTAAAGATAGGTTAAGTAAGTTACCGATACGTGAAGGTAATGAACGTAAGAACCAGATGTGAGCAACAGGTGTTGCTAATTCGATGTGACCTAAACGCTCACGACGAACTTTAGTTTGTGTAACTTCAACACCGCACTTCTCGCAGATAACTCCGCGATATTTCATACGTTTGTACTTACCGCATAAGCATTCGTAATCTTTAATCGGTCCGAAAATCTTAGCGCAGAATAAACCGTCACGTTCAGGTTTGAACGTACGGTAGTTGATAGTTTCTGGCTTTTTAACTTCACCGAATGACCAGTCACGGATCATTTCTGGAGAAGCTAAAGAGATACGAACTGCATCAAACGAAAGTGGATCTTTTGGTTTATCGAAAAAATTTAATAAATCTCTCATGTTATATTCCTACTTTCCTAAATTAGTGTTGAACCGGTGCTTGTTCTTCTGTTGATTCAGAAGGAAGTTCGTCTTCTTTGTCAGTCAGAATATCTGACTCAACTAACTCAACGTTAAGAGCTAACGATTGTAACTCTTTAATCAATACGTTGAATGACTCAGGAAGACCTGGTTCAAGGATATTTTCACCGCGTACGATTGATTCATACATACGAGTTCTACCTGCTACGTCATCTGACTTAACAGTTAAGAATTCTTGTAATGAGTAAGCCGCACCGTAAGCTTCGATCGCCCAAACTTCCATTTCCCCTAAACGCTGACCACCGAATTGCGCTTTACCGCCAAGTGGCTGCTGAGAAACTAACGAGTAAGGTCCAATAGAACGAGCATGGATCTTTTCTTCAACTAAGTGGTGAAGTTTTAACATGTACATGATGCCCACAGTTACTTGGTTCGCAAAAGGCTCACCTGTACGACCGTCGAATAAGATCGATTGAGTCGAAGGTAATTGAGCTTTTTTCAGTAAGCTACGTACGTCTTGTTCAGAAGCACCATCGAATACTGGAGTACCAACGTGGATACCATTTTTAAGAGCAACGGCCATTTTCTTTAATGACTCGTCGTCAGATTTTTGAACCTTAGCTGTGATTTCTGCATCATCAAAGATTTCAGTCATCGTCGTGCGAAGCTTGTTCGCATCGAATTTTTCTAAGTGTTCTTCGATTT
>CAMLRE010000182.1 GCA_946482355.1 uncultured Bdellovibrio sp. | reverse complement strand
CCGTGATTTTCAAATTTTAAAAGAAGTGGCTGATTTAAACGAAGTGATCGAAAACGTTGTTGAACGTCTTAAGCCTGTGGCAAAAACTAAGAACGTAAATATTGATCTGACATTAGAACCAATGTTTTTGATCGAGTTTGACGTAACACTTATGACCGAAGTGTTTTTAAATCTTGTTGAAAATGCGATCAAGTACACGCCAGCCAACGGCCAGGTTTTTATCCGCACGAAAGAAACTGACACCGAAATTCTGATTGAAATTCAGGATACCGGCGAAGGGATCGCGGCCGAAGACCAATTACATATCTGGAAAAAGTTTGTGCGCGGTAAAAATCAGGATCAGAAAACTAAGGGAACCGGCCTTGGCTTATACCTGGTTAAATACTTTATCGAACTGCACGGCGGAAATATTACGTTAAACTCAGAAGTGGGCAAAGGAACGACGTTTTATGTTCGACTGCCGATTGATCCGGTACTATAATTTTTATTGATAAAAGGAATGTTATGAAACTGAATACACTTATCGTTGATGATGAACAAGAACTACGCAAATCAGTTGCGAGTATTTTGCAAAACTCTATTCCTGATGTGACTTTTAATATCACTGAAGCGTCTAACGGCCGCGAAGCCATTGATTTAGCTAAAAAAGAATTCTGGGATTTAATTTTAATGGACGTAAGAATGCCAGAGGTTGATGGCCTTGAGGCTTTACGCCAAATCAAAGAACACGACCCACGCACTTTCGTGGTGATCATGACAGCGCATTCAAACTTAAACGATGCCGTTGTGGCCATTAAAGATGGCGCTTACGACTACGTCGAAAAACCAGTGAGCCCTGAAAAATTAACGGCTATCGTTCGTAAATCCATCGAAGCGCATGACATGATCACTGAATTATCGGCTTCAAATCCGATTTTTGACGACGATATCGAAAGTGAAATCGTTGGCCAAAACACTAAAATGAAAGAAGTGTTCAACTTAATCTACAAACTTTGCAAAGTTGATACGACAGTTCTTATTCGTGGAGAAAACGGAACTGGTAAAGAGTTAGTAGCAAAAGCTATTCACTTCAACTCTCCCCGTAAATCAGGTGCTTTTGTGGCGATTAACTGCGGAGCGATTCCTGAACATTTAATGGAATCTGAATTATTCGGTCACGAAAAAGGCGCTTTCACAGGCGCTATCGAACGTAAAATCGGTAAATTCCAGTTAGCAAATAACGGTACCCTTTTCTTAGACGAGATCGCTGAACTAAAACCTGAAATGCAGGTGAAATTACTTCGTGCTCTTCAGGAAAAGAAATTCACTCCGGTGGGTTCAAACCGCGAAGTAAAAACCAACGCGCGCATTATCGCGGCTACTAACCGCAATTTAGAAAAAATGATGGAAGACCAAGAATTCCGTGAAGATTTATTCTATCGTTTAAATGTGATGCCGATCTTCTTACCACCATTACGCGAGCGTTCTGATGATATTCCAGAATTAGCCTTAAACTTTTTAGAGAAATTTTCTAAATCACACGCTAAACAAATTCACAGCATCGCGCCGGATGTTTTAGATTTAATGAAAACTTACCGTTGGCCGGGCAACATCCGTGAATTAGAAAACGTGATTGAGCGCGCGTTTATCGTTGAATCTAGCCAAGTAATGACAACGGCAAGCTTACCGGAAAATATCCGTAACGCTGCCGGAGCAAAACCTGCCGCAGCTGCAACTGTAGCCGGTGGAGTTAAAACAGAAGCTCCAGCTGCAGGCGGTGCTTTAGATTTTGAATTATTCAAAGAGCAGGCTGAAAAAGATTTTATTATCAGTGCGCTAAAAGCGAATAAAGGTAAGATCAACCAGACAGTCGCTCAGGCCAATATTCCAAAGAATACGCTGTTACGCAAAATTCGTAAGTACAATATTAACGTTAAAGATTTTTCTTAAATTATTTTTCAGGATAGCGAAGATAGCATTGTCCGACACCGCACTTCGCTTCTTTAACCTTTTCATCCGAAACACAAGCCCCCATCACAGCGCAGAGATTCTGATTATCAAATTTTTGCCATTGGGGTGTTTTGTTATAAAGATCTAAAAATTTCTTATTAATAGCCTTTTTTGTCGAACCACAGCAGTGCTTATACGGCACGATCACACAGTCAGAGTCTTTTGCGCATTTAACAATATCTTCTTCCTGAGTTGTCGTCGGTGCCGATACCGGTTTTTCGGCCTGACAGATTAAAGTCGTTGTTAATAACAGTAAGGCTATAAAAATCTTCATACTTGGGCCTTTAAAACTTTTTTAGCCGAATGAAACACATGATCCGGCATAATTTCTTTCATACACTTATGATGTCCCAGTGGACATTTCATATGACCATGCAAGCCACAGGGCCTGCACTCAAGACTGCGGTTTTCTATAACGATACTTTTATCTTCCCAGGGTCTGAAACCTAGGTTTAATGTCGTTGGCCCAAAGATCGCAATCACTGGCGTTCCCACGCTGGCCCCTAAATGTGACGGTGACGAATCGTTTCCGATAATTAAATCACAGGATTTTAAAAAATCGATCGAATCAACAAGCTTCATTTTACCCGCCAGCATTTCTGCTTTTGGATTTTTACTTTGAATCTCTTGGCATAATGAAGCTTCGTCAGGGCCACCCATAAGATAAACCTGATAACCTTCATGCAATAACTTTTCAGTTAATTCTGAATAATAGTTTACGGGCCATTTTTTAGTTTCCCAAACAGACCCGGGAAACAGGGCTATTTTTTTATGCGTATTAAAAGCATGGGTTGGCACGTGCATCGAAAAAAACTCAGGAATAGGCTTAAACTTTCCTTCGTTATCAGAAAAATTTAAATAGCTCCAATCCTGTTCGTTTA
This sequence comes from uncultured Bdellovibrio sp., assembly GCA_946482355.1. Next base: position 2,426 of record CAMLRE010000182.1, on the reverse strand, counting down.
TTTTCTGAGCCGTCATTGGGTCAACAGGAGCTAACAAGGCCATCTGGCGAATCGCATCAGGTAAAGTTTTTAAATACTTTACACTTTCACTGAAGAATAAAAAATTAAGACCCTGCGAGAAACCGAATTTCTTTTTAGCTTTAATTTTCCAGGTAAAAAGCGCTGAACGAAGTGATCTGTGTAAACAGAAAACATTTTCAACCGAATGAGAGTTAATCTTTTTTACGGCGTCATTGTAAGAGGTTTTATCACCTTTGTTTACGGTGATCAGTTCATCAATGATGTTCAGTTTTAACAAATAATCAGCAACGCCTTTTTTAGCAACAAAGATCACTTTGTCATTCGGGTAAAGTGCTTTAAGCCTTTTTAAAAAAGGAATAGATAAAAACACATCACCGATAAAGGCCGTCTGCACGACCACATGATAAGACATGATTATGACCCTGGTTCGATCTCGATCACTTCCGACACTAAAGTGCCGATTTTGATTTTAGCTTCGATTCTTAAAATATATTTACGATCATCGTCAGAAAGCCAGATAAAGATATCGCCCGTTTGCGATAAAGCTCCGCGTGATACAATGCTGGCTTTAATTTTAATCGCATTAAAATCACCGGCTTCAGTTGATAGCTTTTCTTTAGCTACAGCCGTTCCCGTAAATACGATATTTTTTTTATCTTCAGCCACACGGAAAGAAATTTGTTTACCTTCTTTCCAGTTGAAAACGCGCATATAGAAAATACCGCTAAACGCATTTTGCGAAAACGGTAAAATATCCCAAGAGTATTTTTTTTCTTCTTCACCGCTTTTTTCAGTGTACTGTTTTTCCCAGTAGCTGGCCGTTAAGGTGTCGTTATTAAAGTAAGACTGCGCCTGTTTAAGTTTGCCTGTTTCTTTAATATTGATCTTTAAAACGTGTGGCACCAGTGATTCATAATCTAAAAATGTATTTACCGTATCATCAACTGAATAAAAGCTAGAAAAAATACGGCTTGATTCTAAGCCCACAGAGAAATTATAGCTTTTACGGTTATTCACTTGCGCAAAAGGTTTTACCTGCATTGCTAAGGTTCCAGCTTTGGCTGAAAAATAACTAACTTCATGAACAACTTTTTCACCGACTCTAAACGGATCAACCATCGGACGACGAGAGGCTCCTTCAAAGCCGTCATTGTCTTCAATTTCAGGCTGACGCTTCGTAGATTTTGCAGCCGTTTTTGTCTCGGCTTTTTTAGCTTTAGCTTTTGGCGCTTCTTTTTTTACAGCTGTTTTTTTAACTTCTTTAACAGAAGCCGTAGCACTCACCGCCGAAGTTTTTTCGTCAACTTTAACTTCAGCTTTTGTAGCTTCAGCCTTAGCAGGCTCTTCTTTAACAGCCTCTTCCTGAATTTTAACTTCACGCTCAAATTCTTCGTTTTTAAAAAACTTATCTTCTTTATCGTACTTTAAAAAACTGCTCGAACACGCACCCAACAAAAAACAAAAGATAAGTGTCAGCCCAAGGCGCAAGGCCGAAGGCGTGCTGCAAGCACGTCGAGGACGAAGCAACGCAGGGATGGCGCTTATATTTTGTTTCTTTTTCATTCGAAATCCTTCCAGCGACGGTGTACCCACATCCACTGTGCGGGCCAACGTTTGATAATGCTTTCTAAGGCTGCGTTAAAACGATTCGTAATAATTCGTTGAGCTTCTAGTTTATCGTCTGTCTGCACATCGTCAATTTTAACTGCAGGATCAATACCTATATGCAGCTTATTATTCTCGTCCCAATAAGTATAAACAGGTACTACCGGAGCCTTAGTTTTTTGCGCGAATAAAGCTAGACCATAGGCGGTGCCGGTTTTTTTACCGAAGAACTCAGTTTCGATACCATAAGGTTTACCCATAAACTGATCGAGAACAAAAACGACCCCGCGTTTTAAACGAAGCGCTTTTAAAATTTCAAAGGCATTATTTTTTCCGTGGGCATCGATAAATTCGGTTTTTGATTGTGTACGCAGTGAAAACCAAAACTCATCCGCAAATTCACTGCTAAATCTTTTTGAAATTAAACTTAGCGGAGCCACCTTATGACTAAGGATAGCCGCTGATAAATCACCGCCGCCCAAATGCAATGTTAAGACAAAAAAGCCCTGATTCTGGGGCACATTTTCCAGACCGTGAAAAATAACATTTTTATTAATCCACTCATCTTTTAAATAAGGAATACGGGCCACATCGACAAAATTTCTAGCGAGAACGAAAATACTTTTTTTCATCCACTGCTTTTTTGTCTCAAGAGGAGTACCTGGAAATGCGATATCGATATTGTTATAAACAACTTTTGTTCGCAGCTTTAAAACATCAACCCACAACCAAGCTAAGAACTTAGCAAACAGCGTATTAAACCACCACGGCAGCAAATGCACGATAAAGGCATAAGTGCT
>CAMLRE010000181.1 GCA_946482355.1 uncultured Bdellovibrio sp. | reverse complement strand
CTAATCCCGTGGTCGGTTCATCGTAAATAATGATCTCTGGATCTAAGGCCAGAGCGCGCGCCAACCCTGTTCTTTTTTGCATACCGCCTGAAATTTCACTCGGTAATTTATTATAGTGTTTCGGATCAAGGCCTACCATTTTTAGTTTAGTTTGCGCGACTTGAATCACTTGGTCTTTTTTTAAATTTCTGCGATGTTCTTCAAGCGGAAAACAAACATTTTCAAGAACTGTCATATCGTCAAATAGCGCAGCACTTTGAAAAAGAACTCCGTAATTGCAGCGAAATTTTGTTAGTTCATTTTCATCTAAAGCTGAAAGATCAGTTCCTAAAATTCTAACTGTTCCTTCGGTCGGTTTAAATAAGCCTAAGATATGTTTTAACATCACTGATTTTCCGGTTCCCGAAAAACCAATAATCGCTGTTAAACTTCCTTTAGGAATTTTTAAATCGATACCTTTAAGAACGAATTCTTTACCGTCAAAAGTTTTTTTAATACCTTCAAGTTCTATGGCATATTGGCTTTGCTGTTTCGGACTCATTTTTGAATCCCCATCATGATGTACACCACGCGAATAATATTCATTAAGAAATAATCAATAATGATAATACCCACCATACTCATAACAACGCCGTTGTTAGTGGCTTCACCGACGCCTTTAGCTCCACCTTTTGTGTTAAAGCCTTGGTAGGTACAGATCACGGCGAACAATAAACCAAAGATCGCTGATTTCATAAGACCTTCACCGATGTGATGAAAATCAACTGTTTGACGAATTTTTTCAAAGAAGATCGCGCCATCTAAGCCAACGATTTTTGTACACAAAAACCATGAACCTAACATCGCCATAAAATCAAATAGCGCAGTAAGAAGAGGCATACAAAAAACAGCCGCTACTAATCTTGGTGCGATTAAGTATTGTTTGGTATTTACACCCATCACATCTAACGCATCCATTTGTTCATTCACGCGCATTGTACCAAGTCGCGCAGCCATGGCTCCACCGGCTCGGGCGGCCACGATTAGTCCGGTCAACACCGGGCCAAGTTCACGCGTAATACCTAAGGCCACAGTCGGACCTACCAGATTTACGGCGTTTACTAATTTAAAACCTAAGTAAATTTGGAATGAAAGGGCAAGGCCCGTGAACATACTTGTTAAAGAAATGATTCCCACCGATTGATTACCGATGAATTCCATATGCTTTACAACTTCACCCCAACGATATGGCTGTGTGAATAATAAACGTAAACTTTCAATGGCAAAAAGACTGACTTCACCGACATCTTTAATTTTCTTTTGGGCTTTTTCAAAAATCACAATCACGTTTGCCCGCCTTTGTAATGCCTTGGCACTCGCTCACCGACGGCGGTTAAAACTTCCCAGGTGATTGTTTCAGCGGCTTTTGCCGAAACTTCGGCACTTAAGAAATTTCCGTTTTGATCGTAACCAAAAAGAATCACTTCTTCTTCGTTAAATTTTTGAATGTTTTTATCTTTTACGACGTTGGTTACATCTAACATTAAAAAATCCATGCAGATGCGGCCAACAATCGGAACCTGTTGGCCTGCAAACATCGCAACCCCTCGGTTACTTAATAAACGGTGAACACCATCGGCATAACCTACCGGAACAACCGCAATCGTTGCTGGTTTATCCGCTTTCCAAGTGGCCCCGTAAGAAACAGTTTCACCGGGTTGTAATTGGCGAATGTTATTCACAACTGACTTAAAAGTCATAACCGGTTTTAAATTCATCGCTTTTAAATTTTGATCTGGAGAATACCCATAAAGCATTAAGCCCGGGCGGAACCCCCAGTTTTCTTTATTTAAAAAGTGATTGGGATCATTTTTTACTGAAGCTTCAGCTAAACTTGCGATACCACCTGAATTTAATAAATGCGCAAACACACCGTCGTCTTTAAAGTAAGAAAAAACTTCGGTCATGATTTTAGCTTGCTGGGCTGATAAGCCACTTGTGCTTACCGCATCTTCACCGCAGTAAAAATGGCTTAAGATCGCTTTTAATTTTAATTTTTTAGAATTTTTAAAATACGTTCTAAGTTTTTCAGCTTCTTGTGGTGCAAAACCCAAACGGTTCATGCCCGTATTAAATTTAACATGAACTTTAATTGTTTCATCAGCCACACTCTCAAGAGCTGATAATTGATCCCAGGTGCTTACCACCGGAGTCATCTGCGCATCGAAAATTTTTTGTGCACCTTGTTTGTCAAAACCACGAAACACTAAAATTTTTGATTTCATACCGTGATTACGAAGAAGCAATCCTTCTTCAATTAGACACACACCTAAATGGGTGGCTCCCACATTTTCTAAATGTCTGGCTAAATCAATATCACCGTGGCCATAGGCATTGGCTTTAACCATCGGGCAAATAAAACGTCCTTCGCCGCCCACTTTTTTAATTTCAAAAAAGTTATGGGCTAAGTGGTCTAAATTAATTTCAGCAAAGGTACGACGGAACATTTCCATGGTTTAAGACTCCACAACAAAATCAGGCTTATGCTCAACCGGCGGTTTATAAATACAAATTTTATCGCCACCTTTTTGCGAAATGAAATTCAGCGCGCGCGCCGAACTGTCATCAAGGTCAAAAGCGTTATGAGTAAGCGTTGGGTATTCGCTGATTCCCTGGCTGGCTGTAATAGTCACTCCAGCCCGAATCAGATTTTCTTTATGTAAAGCTTGGCGAAAACGCTCTGAACGAATCGCTGCGCCTTTACGGTTACAGTTTGTTAAAATTAACGTGAATTCATTTTCGCCGGTGCGGCACAGATAATCGTTTAAACGAGACGTGGCCTTAATCACTTCTGAAACTGAACGAAGAATTTGGTCAGCGGCATCACGGCCAAGGCTTGCTTCAAATTCTTGAAACTTATCTATCGAGATTTTGACTAATGAAATCGGAACCAATCCACGCTTACTGCGATCAACTTCACGCTCTAAAACACGCGAGTAGAATAATTGGTTATAAAAACCCGTTAAGTGATCTTCGATATCTAATTGCTTTGGCTCGGCTTCATAAACCAATAGTGTGTACACCAAGCTCATTAATGAAAAATCTTCGGCCACTTCAGCAGAAATTTCCTGCGTTGAAATTAAAATACCTTCGATTTTATCACGAATGATCATTGGTAAAAATTTAATACGATCAGTACCGAATTTATTTTTTAAATAGTTACCTAAGTTCGGCGGTAAAGCGCCGGTAAAAAGCTGCGACATAAAATTATCGCGGTCTTTTGTAGCGACCTTATACGACAAACCTTCAACCCAGTCCTCAGGAACTTGCGAATATGAAACGCAGATAAAAGTTTCAATACTTGGAACAAACTTTAAATAAATCCAAGATTGTGTCGGTGTCTGTTGGTAAAAAACATTTAACAGATCTTCTTTTGAAGTGGCTGATTTGTATTCAGCAATACGTAACTGGTACGGGCGAATTTCTGGGGCTTTACGCTCGTCGGTTAACGTGTTTTGCAAGATCTGCTTGGCTTGAGTTTCTTTTTGTAAGTCTTCAGCTAATTGTTCGTTTTGATACGTGCGAAAAATAATTTCGCAAATATTATCTACTGATTGCAGCACCTGGTGATCAATCGCTTGTTCAGTCGCATTTAAAACACTGTAAACGTTAAATTTTTTATAATTTTTAAAAGCCGCAATCTGTTCCGGCGGAGCTAAGAAAATAAACTTAATCTCTTTTGATGTCTGTAAAGTTTTTTGAATATATTCATGCGGCGCCATTAATGACCCGCGAATATCAAAAATCACCACGTGTGGAGGGTTATCTTGAATGCGCACCAACTGTTCATCGACATCAGCAAAATAATAGTTCTCATAACCTGCTTGAGTCAGGGCATGTTTGATCTGCGTTCCTAAGTTTACGTCTTGGGTAAATATCGAAACGCTGAATTGCGAAGAGTATTCTCTGATATTCATCCTTTTTCCGGCCTTCTGATTTTAACTTTTGGTTGGTCAACTTTTTTATCTTCAGTCGGTTGAATATCAATCACTGGATCTTCTACGATCGACATTTTCTCATCTAACTTAAATTTTGATGGCTGCATTTCTTTTTCAATATCTATTTTTGGCTTTACAGGTGCTGCTGTTACGCCGCTTCCGGTTTTTTCTGTATCGGGTTCGTCATCTAATGACAACAGGGCATCGATATCTAGGTCGTTTTGCGATGGCGCTTTACTTGAAGCCGCTGCCGCAACGGGTGTTAATTTTTCTGGCATTTTAAAATCAGACTCTTCTTCAGTTAACTCAAAACGTTTTTCTTTCGGATCAGCTACTTTTTGCAAAGCTTCAATTGAAACCGGAACATGTGTGTCTTCTAATTCTTCAGGGCGAGTAAACGCAAATCTAAAGATCGCTTCACCGGCTGATGAAGCCACTTGCGAAAATTCGCAATTAACTTCGGTCAAGGCTGGTAAAATCAATTCATGAAGATTTAAAGTGGCTACCGGCGCCTGAATTTCTAAGGTAGTTACAATTCCTGAATCGTACGATCTTAACTGAATACGTTTTTTAGCGTCGGTTAAATTTTGTGAAATTGTTAACAACACATTTTCAAAAATTTTAATAAACTTCGGGTAATCTAAAACAATTGTTTCACCAGAAATAAATTCTTTAGTCACTGTTACGCCATTAGCTTTTAACTGGCGATCAACGTTAAAAAGCGCTTGCTGAACACAAGCCTGCACTTGAATCGGAACAATTTGCGGTTCGTGATCAAATGATAACGGAATAAAATTTGGTTTTGCTGCTGGCACCGCTGCTTTACGAGCCATCGGTTGCGGCACAGGGGCCGCCGCCGTCATACCAACACCCATGATATCTTGCTCCATCACAGGCTTTGCCGGTTTTGGTGCTTGCGGTGATTGTGGTTTTGCAGCACCTGCAGTTTCTTTTTCAGGTTTTGCCACAAACAGCAAAACACCCGCCATTAAAAACGCTAGGCCGATAATAATTCCAAGCATTGAAACCGGAATATCTAAATTCGCTTGGGCTTTTTTTGAAGAGTAACTTAATAAATTTAAATTTGTGCCGCGAATTTCCTGGCGATCAACAAAGAAGTTTTTTTCAGAGACTTTGTTTTCATCGGAAAGATTACCCACGTATTCGTATTCGCTGTGCGCAGCCACTTGTTTATCAGCCGTTAACAAAACTTGCGTAATAGAACTTGTGCGCTGTAAATCAAAAAATCTTTGAAAGTAACTGACATCACCCACAACCATAACACCGGTGCGTGGTTGGTTATTTCTTTTTTCGCGGTCAA
>CAMLRE010000180.1 GCA_946482355.1 uncultured Bdellovibrio sp. | reverse complement strand
CGAAAGTTTTTAAGTCTGTCCAGTAGCGCTTTACACCTAAAGCTTCGCCAATCTTAAAGTCTGTACCATCGTGTTGTTTGATTTTACCATTACCAATAATAACAACATCATTGAATGTTGCTGGCGTATAACTGCCAGAATTTTCCATAAAAATATTTTGATTTACGAAGACAGGCGAGTTGAAAACCATACCAACATCGTTGGTTGAGCCTTCTGGAATAGCCATATCACCGTGACCTGGAACTGGAGCAAGGGATTTACCTAAATACATTGATCCAGGTAAGATTAGAGCGAACGAGTTAAGTTCGCGTGGGTTTGAAACAAAGCGGGAAACTTCGCGTAAAAACTGCTTTCCTGTCGCAGTAGTCTGATTATCATCTCCCATGACTTCAATACCAGTTCGCACCGTTTTGCCATCTCGACCTGTAAACTCGGCGAGAATTTCAACATAAACTTCGTCACCATTTACAGGTAAAGTCATATTGCTGATACGTGAGACTTTTATGTTTACACCTTTAACTAAAGGATTGCGTGTGTTCGTAAGAACACGGTAAAGAGGGTGAGTCGCGGCCATCGTTAGATTATTAAGATCTAACTTGATAGAAAATGAAGGCAATATAAAATCGTTAGCTTTTTTTCCGACTAAGTCTGGAAATTCAGCGGCGTGAGTTTGTCCTAACTCCTCTAATGTTTTCGCATACGATGGTGGCATCATTACACGAGTTGTACTAAATTGGTTTGCAAAATTATTTACGCAGTTTTGCGGCAGCTCAGGCAAAAGTTGCGAATCAAAACACCAGCCTTTACGAATGCCGTATTTAATATAGTCAGTGATTGAACGTAATGCTAAATTGGCATTAATATCTTTACGTAGCTGTGATGATAGCTTTCGTTCTGTGATAATTTTATTTGAGATAAAGTAAACTCCAGATGACACAATACCAATGACCAACAAAGCCATCATTGTAGTACTACCTCGGGAGTTGAACAAACGTATCCTCATATGGTACCCCTCAATATATAATTGTAGAATATCTCGGGGTAATACAGAAGAAAAAATGAAACCCCGCCTCGTTATAAGACGGGGTTTTTATATTGTTTACTGTAGCAAATAAAATACTAGTTAGCTGTTAAAGCTGAAGTATAAGGTTGAAACCAAACATCTACGATGTAGGCGTGTGGATACTTTTTCGGATCTTTTAAAACGATTGTCGATTTTTCGCGAAACTCGACCTTTTCAGAAACGGCTTCGACACGTGGCTCGAACTTTAAATTAATAGATTTAATCAGAGAAGCTAACGGAATCGTATCTTTTTTTGAGTAAACTGCTTTGCCTGATTTATCTTTCCAAAGAACAAGTTTTTTGAAAACGGGATCTTTGCCATCAATCACGCCATCTTTATTTAGGTCGTGAACAGCTAATTTTTCAAAACCATTTTTATATTCACTAGTTTGGCCAAAAAGTTCTTCGTTTGAAGTCACTTTTCCTTGTTTGTTTGGTAAGGCTACGAAATACCCTGCGTGATTTTTTTCTGGCCAGTAAGTTCTTTCACTTCCACCCATATTAAATTCAACGACATTGTCAAATTTTGGAATTTGCTTGTCTAAGAAAACCATTAAAGGAGAGTGGTATCCACCACAGTATCCTTCCTGTCCTGGAAAGCCAGTTTCAATATCAAATGTTTTACCATCTGATGATTGACTTATATTGATCGCGCTGGAAGAAAGTTGACCATCATAAGCATAGAATGAGCAGCTTCCGATAAAGCAATATTCACCTTTGGCATTAGATGCACCAGCTTTTTGTTCAAACCTAATTCCGCTCACTTGAAAACGCTGTTGGGCTACCGTGATTTGTGCAGTTACGGGGTCAACAGTATTTGTCACTGTACTAGGTATATTGATAGTTACGGTATTTCCTGAGTAAGCAGCTCGTGATCCCGCAGGCAGAGTGAAGCCGGACAAGCTACCAGTTTGAGTAGCTGCAGCCCCGGTGCCTAATACGGCAGATGCGGGAAAGCGAACTTCAAAAGCTTGAGAAGCATTATTGTCGACGATGACATTACCCTTCATAATCACAGTGCTATTAGGAGCAATAGGATTTGCCACACCACGCAAGTTGGTTCCAAAGCATGAAGCTCTAAAGCGAACTGTATAATTATTCGTGGTCGTTCTTTGCGTTGCTCCAGCTACAGACATATCTGCAAGCGGATTTACTGCACCTTCGCCGCTATTAACGGTAAGGTCACTGCTACCTAAAGCTGATTGGGCTAACACTAGACCTAAAGCTAGCGATAATATATTGAGCTTACGTGATAACATATTTCCCCCTAGTTATCTCACATACTTAAGTATAGCTTTGTTTTCGGCAATCCTTACAAAAAAGTTAACAACGAATCATCTTGAGACGTCAGTAAAAATTGTTTGGGCTCTAACTCAAATATAAGACCTTGGTCCGATCATTGTTTTATTTAAATACGTCGATAAATAACCGGGTTTTGTCGTGCCGAAAGCACGCCAATTTACAGCATAGGGTATTTATATATGAATAAATGGTTCAACAGCAGTTTCTACTTCGCGTTCTGGATGCTTTTAGCATTATTACCAATGAAATATACATTGAATATTTCGAATCAAATGGATCAGGATTCGCGAAAACTCGTCGTTCAGATGCAGGAACAATCATCTATGGCTCCGAGCTATGATGAAGATCTTTATTCATATGATCAAAACGATTCAGAGTTAAACGGTGTGAGCGACCAAGATATTATGGATGCCTTAGCGCTTTCTGAGCAAGAGTATCAAACTTCAGGTTCGCCAAATAATCCTTATGCACTATCTCCGGCACAATTAGATTTTTATGAAGCTTCGTTACGTGAAAACTCAGGTTTAGCTTCTAACTCAGCGATCGATTTTACGACGATTGCTGATGAAGTAGCGGTGAATTACGAAGACGTTGCAACATGCAGTGCCGGTAAAAATAAAAATCGCGGAAACATCGAAGCGGTTATCGTTAAAGCGGCTAAGCAAAGCTCTATGTTTGCCGAGGCGATTTCAGAACGTAGTCAAGAAAGCCGTGAATTACCTCGTAAATGTGTAACTCATGTAATGAATAAATTCGGAGCAAGTCCAAAAGCTTTAGCCCGTTGCCCAGGTGGAATGAATACAGCTCCACAACGTGGTGGTTCTAAACCATGTATTTCTAAAAACTTAGTGAATTTAACTTATAATCACTTTGTTGATGTTGCTGAATGTTTAAATATCGACGCAAAAGATTTATTACCAAAACTTTCAAATGAGTCAGGTTTATTAATTAACACTTTAGGTGGCGGTTTTGATGCGGGTGTTGGTCAGTTAACTCAACCGGCGATTGAAGAAGTAAATAAACACTATGATCGCTATTTAGCTGAAGTAGAAAAAGCTGCGATTAAAAAGCCTTCTTGTCTTCGTGTGATGCAGTATAAGCCTTATTTAAAAAAGGCGAAAGATCCATTAGCGTCTCGTTGTTCGTTTATCGTTCCGCCAGAAAATCCAATGAAAAACATCATGTATATGGCAGTTTACAATCGTATGAACATGGATAATTTATTAGGAACCAAATACATCGCCGGTGAAACTTTTATCGATAACAACGGCCAAATGGTTGCTTTAACAAATACACCGGCTGATCGTATCGTGGGTGGTAAATTTGGTAATAACAACATTCAGGCTAAATTTGCTCAATTAGGTATTACAGATGTAAACTTAAGTAACTTAGCTACAATGGTGGCGTTTAACGGTTACAACACAGGTCCAAGTACGGCGTTTAATATGTTAAACGAGTATTTAGATAAACGTATTGCAGCTAAAAGACCTTTAACTGAACGTGATTTTGACTTTCATAATCCGAAAACAGCCACAGATATCGATGGTAAAACTAAATCGGTAACTGAAATTGCTCGTTTATTCGTGCGTTCAGCATTTATTAAGAAAAACGATCCAGATGCAAAAATCAAAGTTAAGCGTGCAAAACTTTTACCTGAGAAAATCAGAAAGTCACACTTATTAACGTTTCCAGAATTCTTAGTTTATAATCAGAATAACTTTGATTCTTCGATTTTAAATCCGAAGAACTTAGCACAAAAAGATCACAGTAAGTTTGAACGTTTCGCCGTGATCGGAGCTCCAGGGTATTTATCGTTCTTAGCTTCAAAAGATACAGCGTTAAGAACAGCATTTGAAAATTCAGGCGCTGATAAATATTACTGTTCAAATCCAAATTTTTTAAAAATCAGAGATTATAAAGCTAAGCCAATGGCTGCGGTAGCAACACCTGCTGATGATGACGAACCAACGCCGACAGCGCCGCCTGCAAAAGCAAAAGCTCCAGCAAAGCCTGAAGCACGCAAAGCAGCTCCAAGTAAAAAACAATAATATTAATTACCAGCTTCAAAATAAAAAACCCACACTTCGATTATAAAGTGTGGGTTTTGTTTTTTATATATTCGAATGAAATAACCGGGCTGTTTAGCCTTGGCGTTGACGCTTATCAACTGCTAAAGCCGCTTCGCGAATGACTTCAGACATTGTCGGGTGAGAGTGGAAAGATCTTGCTAGATCTTCGCTAGATCCACCGAATTCCATAGCAACTACGATTTCACCTAACATTTCAGAAGCGCCAGCACCTACAATGTGGCCACCTAAAATGCGGTCAGTGTTTTTATCGGCTACAATTTTAACAAAACCGTCGGTTGCGCCACGAGCTTTAGCACGGCCGTTAGCTGCGAATAAAAATTTACCCACATTCACTTCTAAGCCTTTGCTTTGAGCTTCTTCAGCCGTCATACCCACTGAAGCAATTTCTGGGTGAGTGTACACCACAGAAGGAACAGTATTGTAATTCACGTGCCCGTGTCCTGTAGCGATGATTTCAGCAACTGCTACACCTTCTTCTTCAGATTTGTGCGCAAGCATTGGACCGATGATCACATCGCCGATGGCAAAAATATTTTTCACATTAGTTTGATAATGGTCATTTGTTTTTACACGGCCACGTTCATCTTTTTCAATGCCTACAGTTTCAAGACCTAAACCATCAGTGAATGGTTTGCGTCCTGTAGAAACAAGAACCACATCACCTTGAATTGTGCCTTTTTTACCGTCTGGCATAGTTTCATAATCTAATTCAACACGGCCGCCAGCAGATTTAGAGCCAGTGACTTTTGTTGAAGTCATAAAAGTTACGCCCATCTTTTTCATCGAGCGAACTAAAGTATTTACACAATCAGTATCCATCATTGATAAAATTTTATCAGCATACTCGATCACAGTTACT
>CAMLRE010000179.1 GCA_946482355.1 uncultured Bdellovibrio sp. | reverse complement strand
AGATTGAATTTAAAACTTCGGCCGGTATTAAGCTCTATGAAACATTACAGGTTTCAATCTGTGATTACTTCAAACGTGTAGGTATATTGTGTAAAATCAAAAACGAACCACCACGTATTTTATTAGGTGATTCAGTGCCTAAAGGAAATTTTCAGATCGCTTTATTTGGTAACACGACTTACCCAGACACTTCGCTTAAGGGCTTATACCATTCAGATGATATTCCTTCTGAAAAAAACGCGTGGGCGGGTGGTAACGTTTTACGTTTTAAATCTAAAGAGATGAATCAGCTTTTAGAAAAGTATGACAAAGAATGGTCACAACCTAAACGCGTACAGATGATGAAAAAAATAGACGACCTTTTAATGGCGCAAAAAGCGGTGATTCCGATTTACCACCGCCGCGAAGCTTTGGTGTTACCGAAAGCTTTATCAGGCGTTGAACAAAGTGCGACAGGCACAGGAATGGCGAAGCCCGAAAACTGGAAGTTATAGGGCAGTAAGGCTGACATTTAGAAAACATAAAAAAAGCTGCGAGGGATAACCTGGCAGCTTTTTGTTTTTAGATCTAAATAAAATTTTTAGATTTTAATACACTCTTCGAAACTAGCTGGTTTTTCTTCGCCGGTTTTGAAGTCTTTGATTTTGTATTCGATTTCGCCGTCTTCTTGTTGAAATAATAAAACAGCTTTTTCAGTGTTTAGCTTGTTCGCTTTTTCTAATTTCTTTTTGAAATTACCAGTCATAAATACTTCGCAGTATTTATTTTGGGCGCGTAAGTGACTTGCGATTTTTAATCCTGAAACTAATGCTTTATCACCTAAAGAAATAATTGCGATTGGAGTTTTTGTCGGAGTTTGTAAAGCTTGGTTTAATTCACAAAGATCGGCTAAACGATCAACACCTGAAGCCCAGCCAACACCTGGAGTTTTTTGTCCGCCCAGAGTTTCAACTAAGCCGTCGTATCTTCCGCCAGCTAAAACTGTGCCTTGAGCGCCCAGTTCTGTTGTTACAAATTCAAAAACAGTGTGGCAGTAGTAATCCAGACCACGCACAAGCTTTGGATTAATTTGAAAAGGAATTTGTAATTCGCTCAAACCATCAGTCACAGCTTTAAAAAAAGCTTTTGATGTTTCACTTAAAAAAGCATCCATCTTTGGAGCGCCAGCGACTAATTTTTTATCGCCTTCATCTTTAGAATCTAAAATACGCATCGGATTTTTTTCTAAACGCACTTTTGAATCTTCAGATAATTGATCTTTAAGCGGAGTTAAGTACTGCACTAAAGCATCACGGTAGGCTTTGCGGTCAACCTGATCGCCTAAAGTGTTAATTTCTAAAGTGACTTTTCCACCAAGACCGATTTCATTTAAAATTCTCCACGCTAAATCTAAAACTTCAACGTCAGCTTGTGGATTTTCTAAACCTAATACTTCAACGCCGAATTGGTAAAATTGACGGTAGCGACCTTTTTGGGGGCGTTCGTATCTAAACATCGGACCGTAGTAGTAAAGTTTGTTTGGGTTATGTTGAGCTAAACCTTCGGAAACGTAAGCGCGCACAACTCCGGCAGTGCCTTCGGGGCGTAAAGTGATTGAATCGCCACCACGATCAGCAAAAGTGTAGGTTTCTTTGCTAACAGCGTCTGAAGTTTCGCCTAAAGAGCGGTGAAAAACGTCAGAAAACTCGAAAATTGGCGTTTCAATTTCTTTAAAGCCATAATTTTGAGCAGCGTTGTAAGCTTTCGCTTCAATGCTTCTGAAAGTTTTCTTTAAGGCCGGTAATAAATCTCTCGTGCCGCGCACGCTTTGGTATTTACTCATAGATGGATTCGAGCATATCTTAATTGCCATTATGATGAAATGGATTTTAGCAGGAATTTTTGCGTTTTCTTTAGCTGTCGGTGGTGCGTTGTACTTTATGGGTAAATCATCAGGCGGCAGTGCCACTGAAGTCGACTGGCGTGCCCTTGATCAAATGGATTATGTGAACAAGAAAGCCCCACCAGAACTTGAAAAGTTAAATAAAACTCGTGTAAAAATCCCGGGCTTTATGGTTCCGTTAGAAGATAACCAACGTAAGGTGACTGAATTTTTATTAGTGCCAAGCCCACAAGCGTGTATTCACGTGCCGGCACCTCCACCGAATCAAATGGTGTATGTGAAAATGAAAAAAGGCGTTCCTGCGGCCGACGGACCGATCTGGGTTTACGGAGATTTTGAAATTACTTTAAAACAATCGCAATACGGTGAAGCTTCATTCGAGCTTACTGGCGATTATGTCGAACCTTACCAATAGTCAGTAGGTTAAATCATGTCGGCCGTTATCCAAATTAAAGATCTGTCGTTTTCGTATGGTGCAGACGGTAAACCTGTTCTGCAAATCCCGCATTTAACTATTAATAAGAATGAAACTGTGTTTCTGTTTGGCCCAAGCGGGAGTGGTAAGACCACGCTCTTAGAAATTTTAGCGGGAGTCATCACAGGACAAAACGGTGATGTTGAAATGTTAGGCCAGAAAACTCAAAACATGAGTTTATCAGAGCGCGATCAATTTCGTTCTGAGCATATCGGATATATCTTTCAGCAGTTTAATTTAATTCCGTATTTAACGGCTAAAGAAAATATTCTTTTACCTTTTACTTTTAACGGTAAGAAGTTTGATCAAGCTTTGTATGACACTGTTGTTCGCGAATTAGGCCTATCAGAGCATATCGAAAAACTAGCGACACAATTATCGGTTGGTCAGCAGCAGCGTGTGGCCGCAGCTCGCGCGCTTGTAGCAAAGCCCGAAATTATTTTGGCCGATGAACCTACTTCGGCCCTTGATTATGATCACCGCGAAAATTTCTTAAAAATTTTATTCTCGCTAGTAAAAGCTCAGGGCAGCACTTTGATCTTCGTAAGTCATGATCGTTCGATTCAAAATTTATTTGAACGTCATTTAAACCTGGCTGATGTCAATGCGGTGAAGGTGTAGTTATGAATTTAGTAAAACTGGCTTTCAAATCTATTCGCCATCGTTCATTTGCAACAACGGCTACAGTTTTTTCTGTCGTGTTAAGCTTATTGTTATTATTTTCGGTGGAACGCGTTCGTCGTTCTGTTGAAGATAGCTTTACGCAAACAGTTTCCGGTGTGGATCTTTTAGTAGGTGCAAGAACGGGTTCTTTACAGTTAGTGCTGTTTTCGGTTTTTAATATCGGACAAGTGACAAATAACGTGTCTTACGACAGTTACGATAAAATTCATCATCACCCTGATGTTGAATGGACAATTCCTATCAGCTTAGGAGACGGTCATAAAGGTTACCGCGTTGTGGGAACGACGACAGAATTTTTTGAACATTATCAAGTTCGTTCAAATGAACATTTAAAAATGCTTAACGGTGCTATTTTTACTGAGGCAAATGAAGTTGTCTTAGGTTATGAAGTTGCCGAAACGCTAAAGTATAAATTAGGTGATAAGATTATTGTAGCTCACGGAAGTACTTCGGGCGAATCGTTTGAAGAGCATGCTGATAATCCGCTAACTGTGGTGGGTATTTTAGATGCCACAGGAACGGCTGTTGATCGCTCGTTATATATTACTTTAGCAGCGATGGATCATATGCATGAACCGGGTGAAGGCCATCATGAAGGTGAATCAGCTGAAGAACATGAAAAGCATGCTGATGATGATCATAAAGGTCATGACCATGCAAAACATCACAATGAGCATGATGAAAAAGCGCATGACCACGAAGCGCACGATCATGAACATCATCCTGAAGCGATCACTTCGTTTTTTGTAAAACTAAAAAGCAAAACTAAGATTTTATCTATGCAACGTGAAATCACTGAAAACAAAGATGAGGCGTTATTAGCGGTGATTCCTGGATCCGTATTAAGTGATCTTTGGAAAAGTCTTTCGTCTATTGAGTTAGTGTTAAAAGTGATTTCAGCACTGGTTATGATTGTGGGTCTTGTTGGAATGATTATCGCTTTAATGACAAGTTTAAACGAGCGTCGTCGTGAGATGGCGATTTTAAGATCGTTAGGTGCGGGATTTTCTCATTTGGCAAAACTTGTGTTCTTAGAAGTGTTTTTAATTTTAGGTTTATCGGTGATGACAAGTGCTGTGCTTAAAATTTTATTAGAAACGGCGCTGTCACAGTTTGTTGCTAAGAAATTTGGTTTATACTTTGCTGGGCCTTGGTTTTCAGTGACTGACATCACGATGATGGTTGCAACTGTTGTTGTGGGTCTGGTGTTTGCTTTATTTCCGATTTTAGTATTTAAAAATAAATCGCTAAAAGATGGTCTTGCGGTGAAGTAGTGGATCATTCAAAGAATTACATCACGCCAAAAGGAATTGAAAAATTAAAAGCCGAATATCATGAGCTTTTAAATGTTGAGCGGCCGAAAGTTGTTGAAGTCGTTGCCTGGGCTGCCAGTAACGGTGATCGTTCGGAAAATGCTGACTACCAATACGGTAAGCGTCGTTTGCGCCAAATTGATGGGCGCCTTCATTTTTTGCAAAAACGTATTGAAGCCGCCGAAGTGATTGATCCAAAAAGCCTGAAATCAGACAAGGTTATATTTGGCGCAACTGTGACAATCGAAAACGAAGACGGGGCGACTTACACCTATCAAATCGTGGGCGAAGATGAGCTCGACATTAAACAAAACAAAATTTCTTGGAAGTCTCCGGTAGCGCGTGCGCTTTTGGGTAAAAAGCTTGATGATGAAGTGAAAATTCAAAAGCCTGCGGGCGATGAAATGGTCATCATTACAGATATTGTTTTTGAGTAAATTTAACGATTAGCGGCAAACCCGCTATTTCATTGAGTCCCAGCGATTACGGGTTAGCATTAATATATGCGTAATCGTTCTGTTTTATATTTTGCCGGGTTTATTTTTGCTATTCTTGGCTTTCTTGTATTCGATTACTCACTTCGTAGAGATTATATCGTTAAAAAAAATCAACCGCGTGAGATAGCAGGAACAATCGCTGAAAAAACTCAGCCTGAAATTTCGGATTTGGAATTGCGCACTCGTTTTTTAAATCGTTTTAAAAACTTTGCCACTCGTATGCGTGCCATTTCTGATGAGCCTGAAGAAAGCGAAGAGTTTTTACGTGAATTTTCGCAAACGATTCAACCGACAGATATCGTGGCTTTGGGTGAAATCTTAAAAGACACGAAAATGAAAAATACTGAACGCACTTTAGCTTTAGAGTTACTGGTGATGAATCAGGATTTTACCAGCCACAACTTATTAAATACATTTGCACAGGATGAGTATTTCGGTGCGCACTCTGACACTGAATTTGAAATTGCATTACGAGCACAGGCGATTGAAGGCTTAACGTTATTTG
>CAMLRE010000178.1 GCA_946482355.1 uncultured Bdellovibrio sp. | reverse complement strand
TCCAGAACAAAGGTTTTACCCAATATTGATAAGCCCATTTACCGGCAATATAAAAAACCAATACGAAAACGATAAGCGATTTTTGAAATCCCACACGCGAATAAATTTCGCCGGCTTTATTAAGCATGTAGATTAAAACAGGAACAAGCACCAAGCGTTCAAACCAAGAAACACCTATACCTAAATTTCTAAAGTACGCCTGTGCCGTCATTTTTAAGTTAAGTTTTGCTGGCGTTTAGATTTTTGATCGATCGAATTAATTTTTTGCGCCAGTGAATGTAAGTAATCAGTTGTTCTAAACTTAACCTGAATACTGTCTGTTTCGCCGCTTAAGTAGCGGTCGATTTCACGCTCTAAACGAAATAACGGGCCTGCAAATTTGTTTGATGTGTAAAGCACGATAAAAATGCCGATCACTAAATTTAAAATCATCGGAAGAATAATTGATAAATATAAAAACTGCTTCCACGGGCCTAAAACGCGGTAGTCAACCACGATACTGATATCGGCCGCTACTTGCTGCCCCATCCATTTCATAGCTAGATAAATGCCAGCCATCTGAATGATCGATAGAATTGTTAAGCCTACGAAGATTTGCATCATTAAGGGTTTTTGAATTTCAGGATAAATGAAGTACTGACGTCTTAAAAATCTCATGTTGCAAACTCCAGGTGTACATCTTGTTCGAAAATATCTTGAAACTTCACCACTTGATCAAACGGATAAATCACCGCCAAACGAATACGTTGGTTTTTATTCACCAATCCCATTTGTTTTAAGCAACCCGCATAAGCCCGTAACTGATCAAAGGCCTTGTCTAAGTATTTCGTGCTTCCTGTTTTATAGTCAAGAATATACAAATCATCGCCGACAAAGCCCCATGCATCGATCTGCCCCTGTACCATGCGGGTTTGCCCGCCGGATTTAACTTTTAAACCAAAACCCCATTCAACATGACCACGATCAAACATTTCACGAAGATTAACTTCTTTTTGATCGGTTAACCACTGTAAAGCTTTGCGGTCAGCGTCTGGCAAACCTTGCGCCACTTCAGCAATAGAGTTGTATTTTAACGATTCAAAGAACTTATGAAGATCAGTTCCTTTTTGTGTTTTATTGTAGGCTTTAACAGTTTGTTCACTGAGTTCTTCAGCTAAACGATCAGCTTTGGCATTTGTGGCTTCTTTTTCATATGGAAGCTCTGCTGAGAGTAAACTCGTAACCCCGGCTGATACGCGGTAGTCTTTTTCAAGATTTAGGGGCTTAAGTGTTTGTGTCGCTTTTTGAACTTCTAGCTGTAAAGGCTGCGGTTCTTCATTAATATCTAAAAATTCAACGCCATATTTATCTGATTCGAACTGTTCAGGAATCCAATTGATTTTTTCTAACCAAGAATTCTTTGGCGGATCTTTTTTAACCTGTTCGCGAATTAACGTTAACGAATCAATCGCACGGGTCATCGCCACGTAAAGAACACGGTCATTTTCTTCGCGCGCGCGTGTTAAAAATTTTTGATACACTAAATCAGCCCAAGTCGTAGCAAACCCTTTATCGAATTGCGGAAGCTGTACTTTTAAAGCGTACTGAGCTGTGTCTTCGTCAAAAGTAAAAACTTCGGTTCCTGAATTTCTAACAGCTAAATTAAAACCACTGATAATGACATGTTTAAACTGCAAACCTTTTGAACCATGCACGGTCATAAGTGAAACACGGTTAGCTGCAAATAACGGAACACCTTCTCCATCTGACGAAGAAAGGTCTGAGTTAAATTGCGTTAGTTCATGATTAACAAAATCACTTAAGTTAAAATCGGCACGCATTTCGTTAGCCATTACGGTCTGCATAAACTTCCAGACATTGGCTTCACGTAGAGATGTTGGATCAAAATGCGCTGAAGAATCTAAAAAAATAGAATGGCTGATAAAATAAAATAAAGCCTCGGAAACGCCTTTTTCAAGGTACTGTTTTTCAATAGCTTTTAAATTTTGAAAAACCGGATGATTTTTCTTTTTTAACTGCAACCAGAACGATGTTGTTGTTTCGTCTTGGCGTAGCTGAATGATTTCCTGATCTGAAATCGCAAACCAAGGCGCACGTACTAAGCGAATTAAATTATGGTTATCAAAAGGGTTAATTAAAAAGCGCAGTAACGCCAGTAAATCGCCGACTTCTGATTTATCTTCAAAGCCTTTAGAAATTTGTACTTGCACCGGTAAATTAAACTGATTGGCGTATTTAGCAAATTCTAAGATATCTGAGTTTTTCTTAAATAAAACTGTGATATCTGAAAAAGGAATACCTTTTTTATGCAAATTCATGGCTTGCGTGACAATCGCACCAAATTCAAATTCAACTGTTGTTACAAAAGACGCTTCTGGAAAATTTCTAGGTGTAAAGTCGTCATTCTTTGTTTGCATCGGCATAAACTGGCTTGAATAACCTTTAAAGAAGTCATTCATAAATGTCATCAAGCGTGCATGCGATCTAAAATTCTGCATTCTTTGCGTCGTTGGATAACCCTGTTTATTAATTTCTTTTTCTTTATTCGTGAAAACTTCAGATCTGGCGCCACGGAATAGGTAAATACTTTGTTGCGGGTCGCCGACGATAAACTGAAATTTATCCTGCATTAATTGGTTTAAAATCTTAACCTGCAGTGGTGAGGTATCTTGGTATTCATCGACCATGATAAAATCAAATTGCGAGGCAAAGGCCTGCATCGCCTGCGGGTTTTCAGAAATGATTTTCATCGATAAAAGCTCTAAATCAGAAATCGACATTTCGCCGCTGCTTAAACGAAGCTTTTCGATAAATTCTGAAGCTTCCTGCGCTAAAGCAGCAAACAGCTTATGAATTTCATCAGCCACTTTTAAATACTGGTCAAAAGACATCGGAGAAAGACATGGCTCTTTAAAAATAGCACCTATCGCTTCATCTAATTCTTTATCGATTTCAGGTTTTGCTTTACTTAATGTGTATTTACGTGGCTTTGTTTCATACGCCTGCACTAACGAATCAAAATTTTGTTCAAGAATAGATTTTTTAACAAGCTTTAAAAAATCAACATGCGGAAGCCATTTTTCAGGATACCCGTTAGCTCCGGCTAAAAATAGATCTAAAGTGGCCAGTACGCCTTGGCGCTCTGTTTTGGCCGCTTCTTGTAAAGCTTCTAAACTTACAGCTCTGAAGTTCGGGTATTCCAGTTTTAAGCTCGATGACTTTAAAAGAAGCTGCATCAGCTGATCAAAACGGTAATGGTCTAACAGCGTTTGATATTGCGGATTTTTTTCGAAAACATTTTTAATATGCTTTTTTAAAGCAAAGAAGATTTTGTAATCGTTAACAATAGTCAGATCTGCCGGTAAACCAATCGCTTCAGAATGTTGGCGTAAAAATAAATTTAAAATATTGTGAATAGTTCCGATCTGAACCAATGACTTTTTATTAAAGTATTGAAACAGCTCTTCATCGTGTGTTTCTAAAGCTTCGATAATCAAACGCTCTTTGATTTCTTGTGTGGCTTTTTTAGTAAAAGTCGTAATAATGATTTTAGGAAAACGACCGTTCTTAGCCTTAAACTGTTTGGCAAAAGCAATACAAGTGGCAATCAAAGTTGTCGTTTTACCCGCGCCGGCTCCGGCGCGGATAAACTGCACTTTATTCTGCGGCTGAGAGAAATCTATTTCAAATTTTTTACTCGACATGTTTCTACCCATTCACAGTTATCGCAAACTTTACTTGTGCGCGGTTTAACCGCAAAACTACTTTTTTCGATGTTTGTAAAAATATCTTTAATCTTTGTCTGAAAAGATGAATAAATCTCGGCCTGTGCGGCTTGATCGATTAACGTTTTTTTCGTGTGCTCGACATGATCTTTAAAAACATTATCGCTTTCTAATAAATAGCCATATTGCTGCTCTAAAGTTTTATAGAAGTAATAAATTGCCCCCACAGCTTTAACTGAAAACATCTGCTCTACAGCTAAAGAATAAATCAGCAATTGAAATTCAGAGTTTTCAACCCACTTTTCAGCAAAGCTAGTATCACTAGATTTTGAAGATTTATAATCAATGACAATGCCCTGCTGGGTTTTCTCGTCGATATCTAAACGATCCAGACGGCCTTTAATAGTGAAGTGTTTGCCTGAAGGCTGCGTTTGCGTGAATTCAAATTTCTCTAGATCATAATACACTTGTACAACTTCTTCGGTTTTATGACGAAGTGTTGTAAAGGCCTGAAGACGTGATTTTTCAGCGGCAATAAATTTCAGACCAATGGCCACAAGTTTTTCTTTATGCGGGCCCCAGAAAACATCTAAGAACGGAAATAAATTTCTTTCTTTACGTTCTTTATCTAAATGCGCTGATAAATCTTTTTCACCGATCGTTAAATAGTTTTTATCTTGCACGATGAACTTAAATAAATCGTGAATTAATGTTCCTTTTTGGCGCGGGTCGATTTCTAAACCTAAAGTGTCAAACTGTTGCAGTTTAAATCCTTTACGGGCTAAAAACTTAAATGAACACTGATCGTAAGCTTCTAAATCTGTTGGAGCTAACGACTTAAGAGTTAAATGACCTACTTCAAGTTCTGAAGCTGTATTTTCTAGTTCAAGTTTGCGCTGCAATTCCGGATGCTGTTCAATCGTAAAAGCCTGCTGTTTTAAATCCACCATGGTGGCTGGATAACTTACAGCTTCTGGTTTTTTATTATTTTCTAAAAAATATAATGACGTATTTAAAGGATCGCCGGTTGCTGAAACATGGGCGCAGGTAAAATACTGCTCTTTACACTGAGCCATCGAATACCAACGTAAATTAAAATCTGCATGTGATTCTTCAGGGTAATCAAGAGCCAAATCAAAAGTTTTTTTAAGCTCTTCAATATCAGCCAAAGGAATTAAAGATGTTTGTTTGCCTTTTAAACCTGATTCATCAAGACCCACCCATAAACGATGAGTCGCTTCAAGTACTTGTGCCGAATTGATCGGAAGAACCTGAACACCTGAGCGTGTGGGCTGCTCGACTTTGATTTCTTTTTTTGCTAAACGCGAACTTAATAAATTTAACCAGTCAGAAAGGCGAAGTTTTACATCGACCGTTTGCTGAATAAAGTCTTTGATAATACCTTGTAATAATTTTTTATGCTCTAAGGCCTGATCTACCGTAATCCATGATTGCAGCATCGCCACTAAAAAATCATCACGCTTAAGTTTTTGCTCTAAGTTAATCTTTTGATAAAATAAATCTTTTGCAGAACCTAAGCGAGCCAGATCAGCATCATCTAATAATTCAGCAAACGCAGCTTTAAATTTTTCAAACTGCTGTAAGTTAGCTGTATCGACGTAACTTCCGTAAGACATTTCTAACTTTGTCC